>JAKEEV010000693.1 GCA_022616395.1 Planctomycetia bacterium
GCTTCGTTCGCATCAATGCGCAGATCCATCTTCTTGCCGAGCCATCGGCGCATGATCTTCGTCCGCTTCACATCGTCTTGCCCCTCGATGCCGACTTTCAGCTTCACTTGCGTGAAGCCCGCGAGTCGATACACGAGCGGATAGACTCGCTTCTTCCAGCCGCGTGGGTTGCCGATGATCCCGCTGTACTGAACTTCGGAGCGGAACTTGTAGAGTTCCGGCGCTACGAGTTCCGTGACGCGAGTGAGAGGTTCTCCGAACGCGCGGCCGAACGCATCCAGCACGGCCAACTCCACCGCGCATCGAGCCGCGTTGCCGAGGATTCCGCGCTCGTCATCGGGTGAAGGAACCAGCTTGAGCTTTTCCGCGAGCTGAACAGCCGAAACGAAGTCCGCGGCCCCGACTTCGAGTTGCTTCGCCAGATCAGAGCGCTTCAGGAGGTCGAGCGAAAAGTCGATGGTCTCGCCGGTGACGTAGTCGCGTGGAACGCCCTCGCCGTAGCCTGTGCTGCCGTCAGAAAGCTTACAGCGGACTACCACGTTATCGGTTTCGGTACGAACGTGACTGGCGTGCGTCACCTTTCGCCGAAGCGCGACGCGAACATGCCGGCCTTCGAGTTCAACAACATGCATGAAGTGACTCCGCTCCCTTGCGGTCGCGGCTCGTAATCCATTCAGACGCGCTTAGTGTATTACGAGCCGCGACCGCAAGGGAGCGGGAATCAGAGCCGCGACCGGACCTGCTACCCACCAGCAAATCCCTTCATGGCGTCGCGAGCCATCCAGAGGCCCATTCCCATCAGCAATACCGCGCTGACTGTGGGCAGGACGCGGAACCATCTTCGTTCGCCGAACCCGCTTCGGCCCGCACGATGCAAGAGGACGACTCCGATACCCACCAGCATCAGCACCGCGGATAGCCCGATGCTGAACGAGACCAACAGCGGCAACGCGAAGCCGAGCTTGCCCGCGGAGATCGCCAGGAGCAGTAGCAGCACCGCGTCCACGCACGGAATCGCTCCGGAACCCAATCCGAGGAGCATCACGCGTAACCAGCTCAGAGGAGTTTTCTTCTGCACCAGTTGGAAGCGAGAGACTGTTTGCACGGTGGGTTCGGCACGAAGTGGCTGGCGACATTCGGGGATTTTCGGTCTCGCTATGTGATTGCCGCACATATCAGTGCAACCGCCGAAGAGGTGAATGTGATCCACTTGCCCGCGCAATCGGCGCATGAATAGCCACATACCAACGAAGAGCACAAGCAACCCGCCGACGAGTCCGAGATAGTGCTGAGCATCCTGCGGGACAGCTTCTCGATAGCGCAGATAGAACACGCTGGCGATGAGAATGACGCTTCCGGTGTGTGCGAGGGTTGTACTGAAGCCGAGGAGAACGGCCTGGCGCACTGTTCCCTGTTCGCCAACCAGAAACGCCGCGGCAACGCTCTTGCCGTGACCAGGCGCGAACGCATGAAACGCTCCGAAGAGCGCCGCCAGCAACAGTAATACGCCAATTCCGTAATTCGTATCGAAGAGAGCTTTCGGCCCGCGCGACAGAAGCCCCGTGGAAAGCCCTTCGGGTGGCTGTGAATCTTCCACAACCACCGCAGATGGAACTTCGGGCGCTGATTCTGGTGATGGTGGCAGAATAGTCGGAGCGCTGAACACCGCGGAGGCGCGCCGAGCGCGGTCGGCTTCTCCGGGCTGGAGGTCGCCCGGTTGCTTTCCGCGCAGGTCGTCCGGTTCGATGGAGTATTTCAGATCGAGCGCCGGGTCGATGTCACTGAGCATGAGCCACACGGCCCCGATTTCCGCCTCGAAGTTGTGATCCTCGAACTCAAGCGTGTTCTCAGCGCCTCCCTTCACCTTCCAGGGTGCCTGGAACACGTAGCGGAAGCGAGCGTGATCGCGATCCTGCTCAACTTCCATCTTCGTGACCTGGAAGCTCACTCTCTGGCCGTTGAGACGAGCTTCAATCTTCTCCGCGAGGATCGGAGCCATCTTCTCGCAATAACGTTTGGTCACTTCGCGTAACCGGCCGCCCATCTTCTCGATTTCTTCAGGCGTGAAGAGTTTCCGCCCATCGGCGAAGATCGTCCAGAAACTCAGTTCCAGGACGTACCTCACCTCGATGACTTGCGGCTGAAGGCGGACGTCGAGCTTGCGGTCGTAGCGGAAGTTGGGAAGCGGGTGCGCCAAAGCCGGCGCGGAAACGAAGAGCAGCAGAAGGAGGGAAAATGCAAAGCGACCCATGTTGCCATTAAACCAAATCGCGCGGCATGTGGAAACAGAACACGGGGCGGAAGCCCTGTGTTCTGATACCGCGTCAGTCACTTCTTCTTGCAGTAACTCAGCGCCATGAGCGCATAGCCCGTCACGAGGTTCGGGTCGCCTTCCATCCAGCGGTCGGTTTCGTTCACCCAGCTCCCATTCGGCTTCTGACGCTTGGCAAGCGCAGCGATGAGATCGGCGCGCCAATTGTGTTTGACGCCCTTCGCGTCGGTGAACTCATCGATCTTCAGCGCGTCCATGCACTTGGCGAATGTGTGGTAGTAGTAATACAGTCCGCGCTGGCTATTCTTTTCGGGCATGCCGGGGTTGCTGTCGAGCGTGTAGTTCTTCGCGATCCATTCCATCGCCTTTTTCATTCGCTCGTCGTCCGGGCCGACTCCGCAATAGATCATGCTCTTGATGCCGGCGTAGGTCATGCTGCCGTAGCCGCCCATGTCGTTAACGTCGTCGCTGCGGCGGTTCTCGCCTCCGTTGGCACCGGTGTAGGCGAAACTCCCGTCGTTGTTCTTCTTCGCCCACGCCGCGGTGTTGTACTCACTGGAGAAGTTCTGGCAGCGGCTGACGAACACCAGCGCGTTCTTGAACGCCCGGTCGTTCTTGTCCACTCCGGCTTCCCGTAACGCTTCCAGGAAGAACGCGGTGTTGGAAAGGTCAGGCCGCGACTTGTCCCCCGCGTAGCCAGCGCCGCCGTAGTAGTCGCTGTCCATCTTCTTTCCGCGATTCTCGTCCCACTGATATTCCTTCAGATACTTCGCGGCGTTACCGATCACGGCCTTGTACTTGTCGCCCTTGTTCGCGGCGTTGAGAGCCATGATGTTGATGCTGGTGGTGTAGTTGATGAGCGTGGCCTTCGCGTCATCGCCCGCGATGTGACCGGACTTCGCGTTCACCAGAGACTCGATGAACTTCACGCCCTTGGCGGCCGGCTCATCTTCCGGCTTGGTGCCGGTGCGAATCAACCCGGTGACGACGATGCCCGTCACTCCGCGATTCTGTGGAGATGCACCCCAACTTCCGTCCTCGTTCCGCGACTTCTTCAAGTAGGCCGTGGCCTTCTCGACCATCGACTTCAAGGCTTCATCGCCTTTCGGCTGCGCTGGTGAAGCCGATGGCTGAAGCGCGACGACAACCGCGACCGCGAACAGAGGCACGAGCAAGCACTTCCTCATGGCGAAAACCTCCACGAAGTGAGAACACTCTCCATCCTACGCGGCAAATCCGGAGCCTGAAGTGAAAAGGCCGAAGGGCGAGAAGTTGTAAACGCAGCGTGGCCAGACGATGACCAGCGATGAACAGCTCGTGACCAGGGTTGGAGTGGAGGAATGATACCGGATCGTGTTGATTGCCTTTTGTAGCCGGCCTCTGTGAGGCCGGAACTCCAAGACCCCGGCCTCACTGAGGCCGGCTACAAAGGAAAACGATTCAACGCGATTCCGTATGAGTCATTGTTGTGGAAGCGGCAAGGAGAGTGGTTCGCCGGTTCGTCAGCCAGAAGGGGGAGGGCATTATTTGTGCGGGTATTATTCCAAAGATTGCCAGATTGCCAACATTGCCACACACACAAGTTGGCAATCTGACACCCAAGTTGGCAATCTTAGAGATTTCCGCTTGGTGGTTGGAGTACCTCGCGCCAGCGGCGGGGTTGCACCTCGAAGGCGGTGGTGTAGGTCGTTTCCAGCGGAACCCAGATGCAGCCGTCTGGCTCCAAGAATAACGGCATGTCGGGAAGTTTGTCGCCGACCGCGATTGTTTCCACGTATGCCCGCGTAATCAAATCCGACTCGTAGGCGACGAGGGTCAGCGGTTTATCCGTGGGTGGGCGAAACTCCGTGTCGGTCACTTCGTCCCAGATCAGGCCGTGAACGCCGCCAGGATCGCGTGGTCCGGGCGGGAAGGGATCGACGATCAGCAAGTGAATCCGGGCTTCGAGCAGTTCGCATGCCTTGTTCACGACCGCCCGCACCGCGTTCTTGCTCGCCTTGTTGCCGGGCGACACAATCTCGATCATCGCAACGACCCGATCCCCGCTCACGTGCCGAATTGCAATCGCGCTCTTTTTCCGCCGGTAGAACTCCGCTTCGGTCTGCGCTGTAATTTTGCTGACTGGTCGAGGTTGTAGGATGCGCGTTGTGGTTGCGGCCCCACCACTTCCGGGAGTTTCGTCGGGATCATCATCTGGCTCTTGAAGAGTCAAGACATCCGGTCCGAATCCGCCCGCGACCTGTTCCGGCATCGCGTACATGTAGGGCGGTAACACGCCCGCGTTGAGCGTATCACTGATCGCCGTAATCCACCGGTGATGGAACGCGTGGAAGATTCCGGCTTCCACCTTTGTCCAGTCGTGCATCGGCATGACTCACCTCCGCCGGCATCATATCACAGCGGCTGCTCACGACTCAACGCACCCCAAGCTTGCGTTGCGAGTTCGGGGCAGACGGCCGCGAGGCGGCGAAAGACAAGATTTGGAATGTATTTGTTTTCGCCCTGGAGGGGCCGTCTTCCGTAGCACAGGGCGGAAGCCCTGTGAATTATTCCACCTGTGGACCTGAGTGCATTCTTCCGCGACAATCATCATTCCCGCACTCCGAAGGACACACCATGCGAACGCTTGCCCTCCTGACTCTCGTTCTCTTCCCAAGTTTCGCCTTTGCTCAGAAGGACGCGGCCATCTCGTCGGCCGGCAAGCACGCGGATGCCAACTGGGGAACCGCGCTGAAAATCTGGGAATGGGCCGAACCGGGTTACCAGGAGAAGAACTCCAGAGCCGCGACCGTCAGGGAGCGCGGAACGAAGATCGCACCCTGACGGTCGCGGCTCTGATTGTGGGATTCAGTTCGGACGCTGACGCGGAAGTTTCGCGGACTTCTCGGCGGACACCGCGATCAGATTCCGCTGACCGCCCTCCTTGAAGAACGCTTCCGCCACCGGCGGGAACTCGACCACTTCATACCGCCCGCTGATGAACTGCTTCTGGTTCTCGACCAGCACGAAGAACTCGTAGTTCGCGGGGAAGAGGCTCTTCAGATGGTCGAGCGAGGCGATTGAACCGGCTGGCGGCGTGGAGACCTCGACCACGACCAGCGGCCGGTATTTCTCCAATGTTTGTCGCAGCCCCTTGAGTGCGGCTTCCTCAAAGCCCTCGATGTCAATCTTCATGCTTCCGATAGGTGGCCCATCAGCGCTGGTAAACAGCGAGTCACCGGTCACGATGGGCAGTTGCGCGGAGAGTTTCTGCCCCTTCCCGTCGTGCCCCTCGCCTCGGAATGTTCCTCCTCCGTGATTGGCGTCCACCGGTTCATAAAACGGAATCGAACCGACCTGGTCGCCCAGCCCGACCTCGTGAACCTTGATGTTCGTGAACGAGTTGAGCTTGATGTTCGCGTGCAAGTTCTTCAACACCGGTGGGAACGGCTCGACCGCGTGAACCAACTTCACCCGTCGCGACATGAACAGCGCATACTGACCGGTGTTCGCTCCCACATCCACGAACGCGGTGTCCTGCGTTCCGGTTGCGTTGGTGTAATCCTCCAGGAACAAGAGAATGTGTTTCTCCCAGGCTCCGAAGACCAACACGCTGTCATCAATCAGATTGCCGGTCGTGCCACGATACTGATAGCCGTAGTTCTCCACGATGAAGGTGTACTCGCGGTCGCGTGTCTTGGAGAGCGAGATCGCGAAGGGATTCATCTCGTTGCGGAGTGCGACTTCCTCGTTGGCGGCTTTCCAGTTGCGGTGGAACTTGGCCGCCAGCGCCATCGCCGCGACCGCCACCAGAACCGCGAGGACAAAGAAGAACCGATAGCCAGGAGCAGCAAGGCGCATGGTCGGGAACTCTGGGCAATTGTGTGGAGGGATGGGGAGTGAATCCCCGGAGTTGCCCGAAGCCTAGTACGCGCTTCCAGTTGGTCAACCGAGGGAAAGGCGAACCCCGCCTATAAGTGCGGTGGGTCAGTGAACCCGCCCTTGTGGGCGGGGTTCGCGTCAGAGGCGCACGGCAGCTACTTCACCTACAACTGTTGTCCACGCTCTCACGCGCCAGTGCGTGACCAGTCCGTTGGTCACATAAGGGTCGTTCGTGGCGAATGCTTCGACGGTCGCGGGTGAGTCGCACTTGAAGAGCAACACCGCTCCGTCGATGGGATCGGCAAGCGCCCCACCAAGAACCAACTCTCCGCGATCAACCGCTGCGCGCGCATACGCCAGATGTTCAGCGCGGAAGGGCATGCGCCTTTCCGCGTAGTCCTGCACCACATCATAGAAGAGCAGATAGTGCATCGTTGAGTAGGACAGGCTGGAAGCCTGTCTCTGGATGGCAAACAGGTGTCCAGCCTGTCCTACTTTGGGTCAGTAGTCCGCCGGGACGGGCAAGCCGTCGCTGCGGTGAGAGAGTAGCCCCAGTGTGAACTCACTGACTGAGTTTCGCACCGGGCGGACGCTTCCATCGGCAAAGGCGAACATGCAAATTCCAACATGTGGCCCGCCGAAGAGAAC
>JAKEEV010000076.1 GCA_022616395.1 Planctomycetia bacterium
AGCGTGATGACTACTCTGAAGACCTCACTATGAAGACCTCACCCGGAGCGTGATGACTACGATCAAGCAGTGCCGCCCGGCAGGCGGCACCTACGAAAGCGCTTCGACGTTCCCGGAGGTTCCCATGCGTCACATAGCCATCGCTTTTCTTGCCGCGATTGCCGGCGTGTTTGTGCTTGTCCCCGCGCGCGCTGATGAGCGGGCGTTCGTCGTCAACACACGGATCCAACGCGAGGTGACGGTCGTTGTGCCGGTCATCGATCCGGCCACCGGGATCGCGATGATGGTGGCCGAGAAGCGGATCGTCAAGCAAGAGCGAGCGGTCAAGTTCGAGCCGACGAAGATCGTGGTCGTGGTGTGCGATATGTGGGACGACCACTGGTGCAAAAACGCCGCCAAGCGGTGTGGCGAACTGGCCAAGAAGACCGAACCGGTCCTCAAGGCGTGTCGCGACAAGGGCATGACAATCGTTCACTGCCCGTCAGACTGCATGGCGTTCTACAAGGATCACCCAGCGCGCAAGCGCGCTCTCGCGGTGAAGAAAGCCGACCCGCCCAAGTCAAAGGAATTGCCCAACCCACCCTTGCCGGTGGATGACTCGGACGGCGGATGCGACGACGAGAAGCCCGCCAAGCAGTTCAAGGCGTGGACGCGCCAGCACGCGGCCATCACCATTGACCAAGAGAAGGACTACATCACCGACACCGGCAACGAGGTTTACAACATCATCAAGGAGAAGGGCGCGACGACCGTGTTCGTGCTGGGCGTTCACACCAACATGTGCGTGTTGAACCGGTCGTTCGCGATCAAGCAGATGGTGAAGTGGGGTATCTCGACATACCTCGTCCGCGACCTGACGGATGCGATGTACAACCCCAAGATGAAGCCGCTGGTGACTCACGACAAGGGCACGCAACTTATCATCGAACACATCGAGCAGCACTGGTGCCCAACAATTGAGAGCAAATCGCTGAAGTAGGGTGGGTCGAGTTCGCGCAGCGAACAAAGGCCCACCAACATCAGTGATCAGTGATCAGTGAACAGTAATCAGTCATCAGTAATCCCTGACGACCGATTACTGATGACTGATTACTGTTCACTGAT
>JAKEEV010000694.1 GCA_022616395.1 Planctomycetia bacterium
CATCAGGCCGCGATTCGCATCACGCTCTGTGCCGAGACTCCTCGCGACTGCATGGATGTGCTGGTCATGGGCACCTTCAACGTCTTCGAGGCCGCGGTGGAAGAGAAGGTCAAGAAGGTGGTCTATGCGTCAAGCGCATCGGTCTACGGAGCGGCGGAGGAGTTCCCGACCCACGAGAAGCATCATCCCTACGGCAACCGCACGCTCTACGGCTCCGCGAAGGTGATGAACGAAGGGATCGCGCGTCACTTCCACGACATGAATGGACTTTCGAGTGTGGGGTTGCGTTATTTCAACGTGTACGGCCCACGCATGGATGTGACCGGCGCTTACACCGAGGTGTTCATCCGCTGGCTTGACTGCGCCGAGAAGGGCATTCGTCCTCAGATTCACGGCGATGGTTCGGCGACGATGGATTTGGTGTATGTCGGCGACATCGCTCGCGCCAACATCCTGGCGCTGAAGTCCGACCGAACCGATGACGTGTACAACGTCGCATCCGGCACCGAAACGTCGCTGCTGGACTTGTGGCAGGCGATTCAGTCTCTGACAGGCGCTTACCACATCCAACCTGAGTTCCATCCTCCTCGGAAGGTCAACGCTGTTGCTCGTCGGCTGGCCGATGTGCGCCGAGCGCGTGAGGAGATTGGCTTTGTCGCTGAGACTTCGCTGGCCGATGGCCTGCGTGAGTTCGCCGACTGGTGCGCGACTGTGCGCAAGGCTGAAGCTGCTGTTGCTTAACTTGGAGCACGGATGATTACCACCGACCGACCCATACTGCCAATCGCCAAGCCCGAGTTGGGCGAAGAGGAAGCCTCGGCTGCACGCGAGGCGATTCTCTCGGGCTGGGTGACTCAGGGTCCACGAGTCGCGGCCTTCGAGGAAGCGTTCGGTCATTATGTGGGCGCTCGTCATGCCTGCGCGGTGTCCAACTGCACGACAGCGTTACATCTGGCGTTGCATGTGCTGGGCGTTGGTCCCGGTGATGAAGTCGTGACGGTGAGTCATTCGTTTATCGCGACGGCCAACGTGGTGCAGTATTGCGGAGCGACTCCGGTGTTCGTGGACATCGATCCCCGCACATTCAACATCGAAGCCGCGAAGATCGAAGCCGCAATCACTCCACGGACGAAGGCGATCATGCCGGTTCACCAGATGGGTTTGCCGTGTGATATGGAGGCAGTGCTGGCAGTGGCGAATCGTCACGGGTTGCCGGTGGTGGAAGATGCGGCGTGCGCCATCGGTTCGGAGATTCGGATTGGAGAACGCTGGGAGCGGATTGGTCGGCCTCATGGAGCGATTGCGTGCTTCTCGTTCCATCCGCGTAAGATCATCACGACAGGCGACGGCGGGATGCTGACGACGAGTGATCCGGCACTGGATGCGAAGTTCCGGTTGTTGCGTCAGCACGCGATGAGCGTTCCCGATACGATGCGGCACGCGGCCAGGAGTGTGATCTTCGAGGAGTATCCGGAAGTCGGGTTCAATTATCGGATGACGGACATTCAGGCCGCGGTGGGGAGTGTGCAACTTCGTCGACTCCCCGGCATCCTGGCTCGTCGAATCGAACTCGCCCAGCGCTATACTCGCGCTTTAGCCGAGATTCCCGGCCTGATTGCTCCGCATGTTCCGGAGTATGCGCGACCGAACTATCAGTCGTATGCGGTGCGTGTGACATCGGATTATCCTCTGAGTCGCAACGACCTGATGAACCAACTTCTGGCACGCAAGATCAGCACCCGTCGCGGAATCATGAACGCTCACCAGGAACTCGCTTACGCCAACTCCGGCCCTTACAACCTCTCCGCGTCCGAATCCGCACGCGATGAAGTCATTCTGCTTCCCCTGTTCCATTCCATGACCGACGCGGACCAGGATTACGTCATCGAACTGCTC
>JAKEEV010000695.1 GCA_022616395.1 Planctomycetia bacterium
AGAGCAGCGAGCTTGTAGAGACCGTGGCCGGTCACGTTCGGACAGCGCGAGACGTTGAGCACCTGAAGTTCCTTCAGGTCCGCGAGCATCTTGATTCGCCTCGATGTCACGCCGTCCGCGCGGCACAGATCGAGCGCTTGCAGGTGAGGAAACGTCGTCAGGCTCTTCACCACTTCATCGGAGAGCTTCACGCCGCAGAGACTCACCGCGACGACCGGCCTTCGACACTCGTTCTCGTCGCGTGTGACTGTTCCTCCACTTTCTTCGATGAGGCGCACGGCACGCAACTCTGCCCCTTCATCGCCCCGCACGGTAAACGCCCCTGACGAACTCAACAGAACCGCCAGTGGGATTGCGAATACATGCCAGAGTCTTGGACGCATTGTGAAAACTCCTTGCATGAGAAGGGGGTGATGGAGAGGACCGCAGAAGCAGCGAAATCACCTCTGCCGTTCCAAGCGAAAGCGGGACACGAAACGCGACTGAGATTTTTTCTGATTTCCGAAGTGCGGTCAAAAGTGATGCGGAGGAAGTGAGTCATTAACTCCCCGGTGGGCGTCCGGGGAGTCTACTCGGAGGGTCATGAACAATCGGCTTGTTAACCGACGTTCACTCCGCCGAGGAAGGCTGGGTCGAAGGCGAAGAAACTGCTGAACGTGTTGCTCGTCCCGTCGATGATCTTCACGTGTGGCTGCGCACCTTGCGAGACCGCGCCGATCAGGATGGCAATGATTCCACTCTCCAGCCGGATCGCGGCCGGGGTGGCGACAATGCCGGGAGCGAACGGAACGATGTTATCCTGTTCGATGAAGGGAATGAGCGAGTTGCCCTGCTGATTGAACCCGAACACACTGACGCGGCCACTGACACTCGCCACCACTTCCGGCCGACCACTCGCGACGAAGTTCCCAACGCCGACCAGAACACCATCCGTGTTCGCCGGGTCGCCCGCGAAGAAGCTGGCGAGCAGGTTCAGGTTCCGTCCATCAAAAACTTTCACGTGCGGACCAGCACCCGGTCCCGCTCCGGTCACGATGTCCGCGAAGCCATCGTCGTTGATGTCGCCCGCCCGCACCGACACCCCTCCGCCGAAGTTTTCGTATGCGAGGAAGCTGTGAACCAGCGCTCCCGTCTGGCCATCGAAGACTTTCACGTGAGGAGCACCCGCGCCTGCTCCCACCACGAAGTCAGCTCGCCCATCGCCCGTCACATCGCCCGCGCCAACGAACACACCGCCCGCGAATCCTCCGCCGAACACCAGGAAGCTGCGAATCTCCGCACCTGTTGCGCCGTCGAAGACCTTCACATGCCCGCCCGGCGCGCCTGCGCCTGCGCCCACCACGACATCATCCACTCCATCGCCGGTCACATCGCCCGTTGCGACCGTAGCACCTCCGCTGAAGGCGTGGAACGGTTGAAGAGCAAACCGCAGCGATCCGTTCGCGTTGAATACGTTCACCTGGACTGGCACTCCAGGCCCAGTTGCCACCGCGAACAGATCGACATTCGCGGGCGCATGTGGAGCAGGTGGCGCGGGCGGTGAGGGCGTCTGCACACCGATGGCGATCCCGTTCACTGTGGTATTCCCACTCAACGTCACATCGGTAGCGGGAGTTGTCACTGTCGAGCCGGCTGGAGGCACCGCGACGATGGTGAAAGAGCCATCGACAGGCGAACTCAGCACGAATGAACCATCAGAGCCGCTGAACGCGGCCGACTCGCCGTTCAAAAGCCCGTTGCCATCGGCATCGAGGAAGACAACCACACCGGGGATGCCCGATTCATTTCCCTGGCGCACGCCATCGCCGTTGCTGTCGTTGAACACCGCCCCCGTCACTGTGCCTCCCTGCGCGGTGAGAGCAGTCACGTTGTTGGAAAACTCCGACGTATCGTTCGTCGAGAGGCGCGTCGCGGTGGTACTGATGACTGTCCCTTCGGGTACGGTCAGAAGCACCTGGAAGTCCGCGTTCCCACTGGCGTCGGTTGTTACTTCGATCGCGCCGATGAAGAACTTCCCTTCACCTCCGGTCGCGTCCGCGATGGGGACCGAGAAGAGTTCGATGCGGAATGTCTCGTTGGCAATGCTGTTGAGCGAACCGTTCACGCGGGTCAGTCCATTGATGACCGGCGCGAACGCGAGAACTGGCTTGTTCTGCAAGCCATTCTCCCCCGTGTCCGCATCGCCGGTGTCGTTGGCGGTCGAGGCGTTGTTGCCCAGGTCGATGCCAAGCAAGCCGTTCTCGAAGATGCTGTTGGCCTGGAAACGGTTCCCGGTCCCGCCAGGGTCTCGCATCGTGATGCCGTTTTTGTCGTTGAAGGCAATGATGTTGGCCGCTCCGATTCCCGGCCCGCCGATCAGGTTGTTCGTGTTCGGCCCAGCTTGGCTACTGATGAACAGCCCCGCGTCTCCGTTGCCCAGCGGAGTGATTCCATCTGCCCCAACTCCGATCTTGTTCCCCTGAACGAAGGAGTTCGCGACCGCGTTGAGAGTGAGGCCCGCGAAGCCGTTGCCGCTGATGACGTTCCCCTCGCCCGCGGCTGTTCCGCCGATCTGATAGCCGGTGTTGTCCGCGACA
>JAKEEV010000696.1 GCA_022616395.1 Planctomycetia bacterium
CAATTCTACACATCGAGATCCCACACCACGACGCGGCCCATATCTCCGCCAGCAGCCGCGAGCATCCCGTCAGGGCTGACCGCCACCGCGGTGAGTCGCCCGATGCTCCAGGTGAACTGCTTGGCGATCACCCACGATTCGGTATCGATGAGCCGGGCGGTGGTGTCGTTGCTGCCCGCGAGCAGATAGCGGCCGGTTGGGTGGAACGCGAGGCTGCGGTAATGTCGGAGCGTGCCGGTTCGCTTCTTCTCGACCTTTGAGTCCGGTCGCCAGACAAGCAGCGAGGATTCCCAGATGCCAACCGCAACCGAGCCATCGGGTGGGGAGACAATGCCATGAATCCACGAGGCCGTGGTGGTCACGGTGAATTGAATGTCTCCCGTCAGCGATGAACGCGCAACGAATTGCCTTCGACCTTGATCGGACCAGCGCGGCCCTTCCCACGAATAGAACCGGTCGACGGTAGTTCCCGCGAGTTCCCATCCGCTGAGATTATCGTCCGGTCCAACGACCCACGACTCGGTCCATCCACCTGGACCGTCGGGAGCAAACGCATGGATGCGGAAGCCCACCTGGTTCTGGATGGTGCGTACGACAAGCCGGTTATCTGGCCCGCAGATGGCTTGAGCGTTGAGTCGCTCTTCGGGGGCGATTAGTTGAATCGCTCGTTTGGTTCCGATTCGGCGGTCGAACTCGCGTCTCTTTTGCCCCGCGAGCCAGCCGATCACGGTGCTGTCTGGCGAAAACGTGATGTCGTGTGAGGTATAGGTTGATTCGTCCGCGAGGGGAACCGGGTCGCCTGTCGCCGGGAGTTCCCACATCACCGGCACATGATCGGAGGACGTGGCCACCAGAGCTAGGTTGTCTGGCGAGAAGGCCAGTTCGATCACGTGTCTCTTACCGGCGGTGAGTAGTTGCATGGGGTTCTCGTCATCATTTGAAAGTAGGCAACTCGCTCCACGAGTTGCGCGACTCGCGGAGGGAGTCGCCTACTTTACTCCAGATCAAACACCGTCACCCACCCGCGTCCGCCATCGCCACTGACTGCAAGCTCGCCTCTGGTTTTCTGCTTGTATTCCGCATTCCGAATTCCGCGTTCCGAATTTCTAACTGTCCACGTCCCACACGAGGATGTTTCCCTTTTCTCCTCCGGCGGCCGCGAGCGTTCCATCGGGGCTGAAGTTGACGCACGTCACCGGACCGACCGGCCAGCGGTAGCCAACGAGTTCCTGCCAGGTGTTGACATCCCAACAGTAGACTCCGCCGTCCACGTTTGCTCCGCCGGCCGCGAGGAATTGCCCTGATGGGTGGAAGCGCGCTCCGCGGAATAGACGCGTGCCACCGGCGACAAGTTCGGCGAGTTGCTTCCAGCTTTCTGCCGACCACACGACCAACTTGGCTCCAATCGTTCCAACCAGAAACCGTCCGCACGGCGACCACGCGAGCGATTTCAGCATTCCATCGTCCGCAATGAGTTCGACGAGTTGCTTGCCTTCGGCGAGCGAGTACATTTGAACCGCGAACCGTTGCACGCGGCCGGTCGCGGGCCGATTCACTCCAATCGCGGCCGATGTTCCGTCGGGCGAAAGGGCCGCCGCGATCGCGAATGTAGTTGTCGGGAAGTCGATTGTCGCTTCCGTCGTGAGTTTCTGTTTCTCCAGGCGGCTGATGGCGATGGTGAGCGGGCTGATCGACAACAACTGCCCGTTGGTGATGGTCACGCTCTTTGTGTCGGCTAGCCCGGTGTTGCGAGTCACGCGACGCCGGGGGGAACTGGGATTGACGAATACCACCGCACTGGGAGAAGCCGCGACTAGCCGGCCTTCGTGGAATCCAACCGCGAGCACTTTGTCGCCAACTTTCAACTCAAGCGCTGGCTCGGTCGGATCGGAGAGCTTCCAGAGGTGCGCGATTCCTTCGCGGCCAGCGCTGCCGACGGCCAGCCAGCGGCCATCTGGCGAGATCGCCACCGCGTTCACCAGCGCGCGCTCACTCTCGAAGGTCAGCACGGCGATTCCTCATAGATCCAGGTCCCACACCACAATCTCCCCCTTCTCGCTGCCGGCCGCGGCAACCGTTCCGTCGGGAGCAATCGCGACGCTCTTCAGTGAGCCAATCTTCCAGGTAAACCGCTTCACGGGTTCCCACGATTGCGTGTCCCACACAACAACGGTCGCGTCGTTGCTGGTGGAGAACAGATAGCGGCTGGTGGGGTGGTACGCGACATCCGTGAAGTGCCTGAGGTTGTCGTTGCGGACGATGCGCGGCTTGCCCATCTCCGGCACCGACCAGACCAACAGCGCTGGTTTGTGGTAAGCGATGAACTGTTGCTCATCGGGGCTGAAGAGGAAGTGATTGTAGCTGGCGTAGTGGTACTCACCGGTTGCTTCTTCCTCGCCGGTGAGGGCGGATCGTGTTTTGATGACGAAGAGTCGCGGATACGCACGGGGTTGGGGCGCTTCGGCGACATAAGCGAGCCGGTCGCCGGTCGGGGAGAGCGTCGGTGTGTAGGTTCGCATTGAGATTTCCGGCGTGATCCAGTCTTCTTCCCAGCCTGAGTTGCTGGCTCGCCAGCCGATGAGTTGCCCGCCGTTGTATGTGCCGTGCGAGGTAACCAGTCGGGCGCAATCAGAGGAGAGCGTGAACTGATACAGCGGCCTCTGAGCGGGCGGACTGGCGGAACTGTCCGCGAGCGTCGCGAGATCGACCTTCCGGATGTCTTGTCTGCCATGCAGGAACAGAGACTCGCCGTCCGGAGTGAAATAGAACTGGAGTTGAGTTAGGGGTGAGATCGACCGGGGAGGCTCGCTTCCGGCTGGCCCAAAACTGACAACTCCGCGCCGCCGAATGCTTGCCAAAAGTTCGCAACTGTTCGGAGCGAACCCCAACGAGTAGATTTTCTGCTTGCCCGCCGATACCACCCGCATGATTCGCCTCGAGGAACACGCGGCAGCTTCAGGACAAGCCGCGAGACGCTCCATTCTACTTCAGCGAGGCAATGACAAAAAGAAATGAGGCCGGCACAGCCGGCCCGAGCGGATTCACTTCCTTTGTGGAGAACCCCACTCCCTTGCGGTCGCGGCTAGTTTGGCGATGCAAAGCTTACACACGCCAAAACAGCCGCGACCGCAAGGGAGCGGGTTCCGACGCACACTTACTTCGCCTTGACGTCGTAGCACCAGAGGGTGTCGCGTTCGCGGATGTAGAGCTTTCCGCCGACCACAACCGGATGCGCCCAGCAGTTCCCCTGCGCGTTCGGCACCTTGAACGAACTGATCTCCGTGTAGCTGTCGGCGGTCGCATCCGCGAGCACCACCCAGCCGTCCGCATAGCGGATGTAGAGCTTCCCATCGGCGAACGTCAGCGCCGCCGATCCGCTCCCCTTTCCTCCGTCACGAGTCCACAACACCTTGCCCGTCTTGAACTCCGCGCACCACGGTCGGCCGCCGTCGTCGCGGTCGCCATAGAGCTTGTCTCCTACCAGAATCACGCCGCCGTGCTTGTTGTTCAACTGCCGGTTCCAGTACACCTCCTCAACGTTGAACTTCTCGCCGTCCTTCGTGATCTTCAAGAGCGCTCCTCCGCGACCATACCCCGCCGCCGCGAACACATACTCGCCGCTGACAATCGGAGTCGGGATGTTCGCCGTATTCCCGCCGAAGCGGTCTCCCTTCGTGCCATAGCGCCACAGCATCTTGCCGTCCTTCGCGCTGAATGACACAAGGCCGTTCGCCATGAGCTGAACATACTGCTTCACGCCTCCCAACTGCGCGATTACCACCGACGAATACCCCGCGGTGTCTCCGTTGGGCACGGTGCCCGCCCACACTTGCTTGCCGCTCTTCTTCTCCAGAGTCACCATCGTCGCCTGCGAGCCGCCCGGCGTCACAATCAGATTGTCGCCATCAATCAGAGGCGATTCGGTGTAGTTCCACCCGCCGGAGTCGCCCTCGAAGTCCTTCGTGAGGCTCTTGCGCCAGACTTCCTTGCCGGTCTTCGCGTTGACACAGACCAGATCGCCATGCTGACCAAGTCCGAAGACGAGAGTGCCATCGGTGGCCGGTGTGCAGCGCGGACCGGCAAAGTTTCCGCCAGCGCGTCCCACCTTCAGTTCCCAGAGCTTCGTTCCCTTCGCGCGGTTGATGCCGAACAGGAAGCAATCCTGCTTCACATCGCCCATCGTGAACACCTTGTCTCCGTTCACGGCCACACTGGAGAAGCCGATGCCGATGCCGGGCGTCTTCCACGCCAGCGGAGGGCCGTTCTTCGGCCACTGCTTGAGAAGTTTGGTGTCCCTGGAAACGCCACTGCGGTCGGCGTTGCGGAACATCGGCCAGTCGGTGTCAGCGCTCTGAGCGGTTGTGGTGATCGCGACAAGCGCTAAGAGAAGAGCAAATACAGCGCGGAAGCGAAGCATGAGACAGGCTCCGTTGGTGGGAAGTACAGGCGCAGGCCAGCAAAGAGGGATGTCGGGGCGGAGTTTGGGTTTTTCGTGGATTTTTTCCGCAAAGTAGTAGGCACACGCCGTGTGCTGTTGTCTTCAGAGTAGTCATCACGCTCCGCGTGATGCCGCCGCGAAGCGGCGGAGAGAAACACACATCACGCGCAGCGTGATGACTACTCTGAAGAACGGCACCCAGCGAATGCCTGCTACTTTGGGTAGTGTACGAAACGGGATTAGTTGCCGTCGACATTGACCCAGTTCGTGACATCCACACGCGCGTGTGGCGTACACTGAATGGCTTCCGGCAACGCGTGATAAGCGGCCACGCCGGCTGGCCCCAGATGTGGAAGGGCCGCCAGAGGAACCGACGGCCATTCGCGATAGATGGTCAAGTCGTCGCGACTCTCGGAGATGGGCAGCCCGGCCACGGGAATGGCTCGACGAGCAAGTTCCCGCAGCGATTCTCCTGACTCACCAGCCGGACACCCCACGACCGTGATTTCCGCCGAGGTCCAGGGGCCAGGACCAATCCACGATGGTTCGGCTTCCTGATGCGCCTGTTCAATCGCTCGTTCGGCTTGCTGAGGAGTGCGGAACCGCTCGGCGAACATGCTCGCCAGCCCGACATCGCCCAGCCGGGCATCCAGGTACGTCCGAGCTTCCTCGAACACCAGCCCGATCACGCCATCAGTCCCCGCGGCCGTCCCCTGACACACCTTGAACAGCCCTCCTCCCTCCGGCTCCAACACCGACTGAATGCGTCGATCGATCTCGGTCAGGTCGGCATCGGTGACGGACTGAACGAAGCGATCAACCGCCTCGGCGATTGTCGCGCAGCCTGTGGGCATCAGTCGGCGAAGCGAAAGGGGCAGATCGAGCGGCCGATCCTCGACCGCGGCAGCCGTGGCCACGCGCTGTCGAGTTACCGAAACATCCGTCACTCGCGCGTTGAGTACGTCTCTCAGCGCCTGATAGAGGGTCATCATCTGGCGGAACGTGAGAGCCTGGAAGCGCGCGCGTGGATACTGTCGAAGGGCATCGGTCAGTTCGGCGGCGGTGGGTTTGCGGATTCCCTTCTGGGGGTGAGCGGCCACCGTCAGCCACTCGTAGGCGTCCAGCGCGCGTGTCTCCGCATCCGCGGCTGATTGCAGAAAGCGATCAATCAGTCGGTCGGTGGTCGCGATGAATTGACGGTAGAGTTCCTCGGTGCCGGCGAGTCGGAACTGCGGGTCATCGACCAGAATGGGGGCCAGCGCACGCAACTGATTGGCGAATGCGCTCTCGGCCTCCTCGCCAGCCCTCACCACGGCTTCTTCAATGGCGGTGGGGGGACGCTTGATTGTCGAGGTGGGCGAGCCAAGCAGCTTGTGCAGTCGGTCGAGCGCGATGGTCATCGGTCCCGATTCCGGTAACCGGGCCAGCCAGCCGCGCGGCACCAGCGGTTCGGTAATCGAGGTGAAGACTTCATCCAGACTGCCATTCACGGCTGCATCGGCCGCGCGCTGGAGTCGGCTCAGGATCATCTCCGGCTCAAGCCCCAGTTGCGTCCAGCGAGCGACCGCCTGAGCGGGAATCACTTCGCGCGCGCGCTTGAGATCCGGAGCCGCCCAGCGCTTCAGCACGTTGCGGCCAATGGCGACCGACGTGCGACCGACCACCTCGGATCGAGGCCAGTCGAATGTCGTCAGTCCGAATGTCGTGATGGTGACCGAGGATCGCGGAAGCGGTTGAGCCGGAGAGTCGGTCAAGGTGAAGCCGGTCGCGATCAGCGATTCATCGGCCGTTCGACCGAGGGAAGAGAACAGATCGAGCCGAATCCGGTCAGCGGCATCCGCGTAAGGTTTCAGAGCGGCGTTGATGGCGGCTGGGTCGGGAGTTCGCTGAACGGTGGGCATCGCGATGATGCGAGAGCCGGGCGCGGTCAGCACGCCGGAGCCGGCCGAACGCCCACGCACACCCGGAACCGGAATCGCTGAGGGCGTGCGGCGGGGTTGTCCAGAAACACCCGGCGCGGGGGGCGAAGTCGCCACCCCGGCCGAACCGGGTAAGAGATAACAGCGCGTGAACGGCGCATCTTTGTCGCTCACAACACCCTGCCGTTCATCGTAGTGTGCCGTGAAGGTTGTCTCAGGCCGGCTGTAGTGGTTCAACTCGGTCAGAGCGGCATACGTGTTGCCCAGCGCTTGCGGAAGCGTCAGCGCCGGATCGGCCGGAGGAAGCACGAACAGCCCGATAATGTCAGGTGAATCGTAACCCATCCGCTTCAGACGAGTGCGCACGGCGAAGGCCATATCCAGGAACATGCCGCCGCCTGTACCACCCGCCAGACTGGTCACGATGTACACACGCGGGCGGTTGGTTCTCCGTGGAAGACCCGTGCGCGCTTCGGTGAGCAACAGCGATTCAGGAGCCAGCGCCGTTTCCAGTTCCATCTGCACCTTGCCCATCAGCGGGCGATAATGATCGAGAAACGCCAATCGACCGAACTGCCTCACACCTAACGTCTGAGAGGATCGCGGAAGCGCGCAGAGCAGTTGTGGATCGAACCACCCCTCGGTCAGCGTCCGGCCATTGAGTCGCGGCTTCATGTAATGAGCCGCTCGGTTCAACTTCGCCGGGAACATGTCTTCCGAATCGAGCGCGGCCAGTCGATCACGCGGGCGCGCCTTCGCGGCGGATGTGAATGCATCCGGGTCCGTGTCCACGAAGAGCGTGCGAATCGCCGGGATCAGTTCGGCCGGGCCATAACGTTCGGTGAGTTCGTATCGCAATCGCTGAATAACTCGTTGACCCGTGTGACCCAGCCCGATCACCACCGTCGGTCTCAGCGGGCCGGGACCGGTCGATTCCGGAGGAGCCGGAGTGAATACCGGAAGAGAAATTTCGGGACTGCTTCGCGCTGTTGGCTCACTCGCCAGCGAACTGAAATCGTTGAGCGGATCGAACTGAGGAGTGGGTTCCACCGGGGGGACAACCCGTTCGGGCGGACGCTCGATTCGCCCGGTCGGTGCGCTGATGACTGATGTTTGTTGACCAATCCGACCCGACCCGACCACGTTCCCCGCCAGTCCGCTTGATGCCAACGCGCGCACGAATGCCGTGACAGTCGGCCAGCGGTCATCTGCGCGCTTGGCTAACGCGCGAGCCAGAGCCGGCCGGTCGAGGGCGGGACTCGGATCGAGATTTGGAGGAAGGCTCAGGTGCTGCATCAACAACTGGCCCATGCTGCTGCCATCGAACGGCCGGATGCCGGTGAGCAATTCCTGATACACACAGGCGAGGCTGTACTGATCGCAATAACGCGTGATGACGCCGTCGAATGTTTCGGGGGCCGCGTAGACCGGCGTAATTCCTCCCGTGACTTGCGCCATCAGACCCTGCAAGTCTTTCACCTGCCCGAAGTCAGCGACTTTGACGTGGTTGTAAAGCAGAAAGAGGTTCTGGGGCTTGATGTCCAGGTGCTGCAACTGGAACTGGTCGTTCATCAGGTCGAGAACCTCGGCGGCCTCGGCCATGTATTGCAGAAGTTCGTCTCGTGGGATGCCGGGGAGATGTTGGTCGCGACAGACCCGAAAGCGATCCCAGAGGTTGCAGTCGGCCAGCTCCATGACGATGAGCAGCCGGCCGTCCACGATGTCGTAGCGGTCGAGTGCCAGAAGGTAGGGGTGTCGAACTTGCTTGACCCGCTTGAGAGCCTTGAGTTCCTGCTCGGCGTAGCGGACGAGATCATTGTCGTTGCTGTGAAGGTCGCCGTGGATGATCTTGACGGCCTTGAAGATTCCGCCGGGAGCTTCGCACCTCCAGACTTCGCCGAAGCCGCCTGAACCGAGGCGGTCGATCAGCGTGTAGCCCGGAATGGGTTCAGTTTGGGCTTTGAAGCGGACGGACATCGGGCAGCCCCGGCATCGAGGGGGGGAGAGCGAGTCCAAAACCATCGGGAGAAGCCTAGCACAGGATTCCGGCCGGGGCTGAAGAACCGCCACAGACGGCAAAGATGCATTCGCGCCACAGATGAGAACTACAATTTTGCTCCGGTCAGCCGCGAATACCGGCCTTCTCACCGCTTGATTGGTCGGGGAGGAGGGGCAACGAATCCCGCTTTGCCTTTTTCGGCGTGAGCGAGATTGGTTTGGGCAAGTTCAAAGTTTGGGTCGAGTTTGAGAGCCTGTTGGTAGGCAGCGATGGCTCCGTCCCAGTCCTCTTTCCGCACGAGGACGCTGCCGAGGTTGTTGTGAAAAACAGCAACCTTCGGAGCAAACTCGATTGCGGTCTTGAACACTTTCACTGCGCCATCCAGATCGCCTTTTTCGGCAAGTGCCCGACCAAGTCCGTTGTGCGCGTCTAGGAATTTCGAGTCGAGTTCAATCACGGTTTTGAATGCGTCGATGGCTCCGGGCCAGTCCTCTTTGGCCATCAGTGCTTCTCCCAACATGTAACGCACGCGCGCGGCCTTGCGATCGAGCGCGACCGCCTCGCGGAGCACGCGAATCGCTTCGTCGGTGTCTCCCTTGAGGAGCAGCGCATACCCCAGGTTCCCGCGAGCCTCCACGGACTTCGGTTCAAGCTCGACCAGTTCCTTGAACACGGGCACGGCCTTGGCGAACTCCTGTTTGCCGCACAACTCCAGCCCGAATTGAAGCAGCGCGTGAGCCAGATTCCTTCGGATCAGGTCGTTTCGCGGTTGGAGTGCCCGCGCCTTGCGCAGATAACTCACCGCCTCCGTGAACTTCTTCTGTTCGAGAAGGACGAAGCCGAGATCGTTGTGAGTCAGAGGGTCATTCGGGTGAAGAGTGAGCAGCTCTCTCAGCGCGGTCTCGGCTTCAGCGAAGTGGCGCACTCCGAACAACTCGGAGGCAAGTAGATTGAGCGCATTGGACAGATTGGTTTTGGCAGTCGAGTTACCCGGATCGAGTTGGAGAGCCTTTCGGAAGTACACCGCTGCGTCTTTGAAGTTCTTCTTGTCCATCAGGATGTGGCCCACCGAGAGATACGCGGGGACAAACTTCGGGTCGATCAGGACCGCCATCCGGGTCGCGGCCAGCGCGCCGTCGGGATCTTTGTTTTGTCCGAACGCCACACCCAAGAGCAGGTAAGCCGAGGCGAAGGTTGGGTCGTGTTCGGTAGTGAGTTTGAACGCCGCAATGGCTTCGTCCAGACGGCCCATCCTCAGGAGCAAGAGTCCGCGATTGTAGTGAGCGAGTGCCAGTGTCGGCTCAATGGCGATGACTCGATCAAAAGCGATCAGAGCCGCGTCCCTGTCGCCCTTGTCGGAAAGCGCGATTGCCAGATTGAGGGCAGCCGTGGTGTATTTCGGCTCCAGTTCGAGAGCTTTGGTGAACGCGGAGATTGCTCGGTCGAACTCCTTCTCCGCAAGCAACTCGTTGCCGAGGTTGTAGCGGAGCATGGCGTTGCCAGGGCCAAGTTCAATGGCCTTGTTGAAGCAAGCAATCGCCCCTTCGTGGTCATTCTTCATGGAGAGGACGATTCCCAGGTTGTTCCAGGCAGCGATACTCTGTGGGTGAGCGGTAACGGCCGCCCGATACCACATCTCTCGCTCGGCCGAGTCCATTGGGGAGTTGGACGCGGGCAAGGCTCCGGCAGTCATCAGGACCGCGAGGTTTCGCGGAGACGAGAGTGAGGCTCTCAGAAGGATTTCGCGCCGGCGGTTGTCCGGGAAGGCTGCGATACGACCCAAGACCGCTGCGAAGCGGGGTGGTTGATGGAGCGCTTCGTCGCGATCCGCCAGGTCGCGAAGCGTGATTTTGTCCGGCACCCACATCGCGCTGCGAACCTCGTCCCGGTACGAATCTGGGTCGGCCGCGGTCAGGATTGCTTGAAGTTCCGCGTGTCGCGGGAAGTCCACCGCGTGCCACCAGTCCAGAGCGGCGAGAAGTTTCTCCTTCACCAGAGAGTTCTTGACACGGTCCAGGGCCACTGCAGGCGGAGTCTCTCCCGGCACGATCCCGAACGCGCGGAATGCCTTCAACCAGTTCTCAATTAACTGCTGGTCAGAAACCGGACTGACGGTTTTCTTGCTCGCGAGTTGTGTGAACGCATCC
>JAKEEV010000697.1 GCA_022616395.1 Planctomycetia bacterium
GCCGCGCCCAGGAAGATAATGTCTCCGGGATGACGCGCGAGCGTTTCGATCACTTGCGGAGTCGGTTCGCTCAGCGCGTCTTCGAGTTCGGTTTCCGTGCGGAACATAGGAGCCTCCGTTCTTCATAGTAGTCATCACGCTCCGCGTGATGCCACCGCGAAGCGGCGGGGAGAAACACACATCACGCGGAGCGTGATGACTACTCTGAAAACCGTTCTTCATGGTAGTCATCACGCGGAGGGTGATGCCGCGAAGCGGCGGGTATTCTTCGCTGGCTGCGCTCGCGACATCACGCGGAGCGTGATGACTACTATGAAGTCAACGGCACCCAGCGAATGCCTCCGACTCTCCCCGGAATGATATGGCAGTCAGCGCGGTCTGAGTTACACTTTAGTCACCTGCCTCGCTCCGAGTGGAGCCTCATACCATGCGCTCGCCTTTCCCTTCCCGCCGACAACTGCTTCAGGCTGGTGGACTCACCGCGCTGGGGCTATCGCTGCCGCAGTTGCTTCGTGCTGAAGAGTCGCGAGCGAACAACAAGCGCCAGAAGCACTGCATTTTCATCTTCCAGTACGGCGGACTTTCGCAACTCGATTCGTGGGACCCAAAGCCGAACGCACCCGCCGAACTTCGTGGGCCATATCAGCCCATCGCGACCAGCGTGCCCGGCTTTCGCGTCGGCGAACTCATGCCGCGACTGGCTCGCATCGCCGACAAGTATGCCGTGATTCGCTCGATGACTCACACTGTCGCGGTCCACGACATCGCCAACACGATGCTGCTCGCGGGGAACCGCAAGCCGGCTGCGGATGATCCGAGCTTCGGCTCGGTCGTTGCGAAGTTGAAGCCGTCAGTCGCGAGCGTGCCCGCTTATGTATGGCTTCAGAAGTTCGGAGGAGGAGCGGCCCCGCCTGATCCGACTTACCTCACCGGAGGCGCACTCGGCCCAACGTACGCGCCGCTCCTTATCGGTACAGGTCACAACGATAACCTCGCAACTCCCGGCTACAAGGTGAAGGCGTTCGAGACAGATGCCAGCCTGTCTCCAGAGCGAGTCGCGGGTCGGCGCGAACTGCTCAACAAGTTCGACTCGAATAACCCGCTTACCCCACACCGCGAACGAGCGTTCGATCTGCTCACCGGACCCGCGGCACGCAAAGCGTTCGACATCGACGAAGAACCGGCGAAGGTTCGAGACCGCTACGGCCGACACCCGCTTGGGCAGAACCTTCTCCTTGCTCGCAGGCTCATCGAAGCCGGTGTGAGACTGACAAGCGTTGTCGCGTGGATGGGCATGAAGCCAAACGAGAAGTTCTTCAGCATCGAGACGTGGGACATGCACGGCAACGCGGGCGTCGGCATCTTCGATGATGGCTGGAACGGCCTCGGGTTTGCGCTTCCGAGATGCGATCAGGCAGTCTCAGCGCTTCTTGAAGACCTGGACGACCGCGGACTGCTCGATGATACGCTCGTGGTGCTCATCGGCGAATTCGGTCGCACTCCGCGCATCAGTAAGGGCGGCGGAAACGTAAACGGCCGCGATCACTGGCCCAACTGCTACTCTGCGATGCTCGCAGGAGCCGGCATTCGTGGAGGCTGGATCCACGGAGCGTCTGATGCGACCGCGGCGTATGTGAAGGACGATCCGGTTTCGCTCGAAGACTTCTCCGCGACACTTTACACCGCGCTGGGCATCGACCCATCCACGCGGCTTTCTCCAGACGGCTTCACGCGTCCCGCCAGCTCCGGCACGCCCGTCACGGCGCTACTGGAATCGCGTGGGTAAACGTCGAACCCCGACGCTTCGCGTCGGGGTTCGCTGCTCGGGCGCGCAGGCGCTTAGAAGTCGCCGGAGATCACTTCGCCGCGAGCGCGTGTGAGCAAGCTCAACACCAGATCCATAGTGGAGGTGGCTTTCAGGAACCGCACGCTTCCGTCGGCCAGGCAGATGTTTGCCCCGCCGGTGTGAAACGCGTAAATCTCCTTGTCGTTGATGCAGTTCACCACACAGGGACCTGCGGGCGGCAGCGGCGAGGGTGGTCGCCAGTTCGGATCGAACCCGCTGATGTTGATGCGGCTGCCGGGGTGCGCCCACGGCCCGTTGGTCCAGGTTCGCGTCGGATCCTCGCGGCCCATGATGAACCGCCGGTTCCGACCGGCGCACTCGGCCAGCATCATTGTGTTCGAGGTTCCGTCTGTCACCGACACGAGCGTGCGCCGCGCCTTGTCGGCCTGCCCGTTGGTTACCTTGTCGTGTCCGAGCACACCGATGTAGTAAGGGTCCGATTGCGCGACAAACGGCCGGATGTAGGCCGACCAGAACGGGTTGTTTCCAAACCGCTCGGTGGTGGCCGCGTAGTCGAGCGCGCCGCGGTTGGCGTGCCGGCCGCCCTCAGGAGCCGACGGGCAGAGGAACGTCTTGATGGTGACGCGAATCGGCCCGCCCACGGCGGTGTTTGAACCCTCATTCCAGCTCAGATCGAACCGGTACTGGCGGTACACGTTCTCCTGCTCGATGTAGGGGAGGATTCGAGCCGCCCACGAGTGCGCCTTCACCCCGTTGGGCGTCGGAATCTGCTCGAACGAGGCCGGGAGCACGCCGTTGGCGTCGTGGTAGTTGTGGATCGCCAGACCCAGTTGCTTGATGTTGTTGGAACAGGCCATGCGTGCCGCGGCCTCGCGCACTTTCTGCACCGCAGGCAGAAGTAGGCCGATGAGGATCGCGATAATCGCAATCACAACAAGTAGCTCAATCAACGTGAATGCCGACCGACGAATGAAGTGCGTTCGCATGGGACCGGCCTCCGTCGCGGGAAAGGATAACGAACCGATCAGAACAAGGTCACTTCTTGGGAATCTTGAACGGTTCCAGTTCAAGCGGTTGATCCGTCACGGTCGCCTGCAAGGGTGTCTCGTCGGGGTTGGCGTACCGCGCGGGAAGTTTGTTCTTGGGGGTCTCTTGTTCTCGGGCATCTTCGGGATACCAGGTGATCAGCACAACGTACTCGCCGCTCGGAGCGCCCTCGCCGTACGGGTGCGTCCGAAGCGTGAATGACCCGTCTGCTTGAACCGTGCCCGATGGCGAAGGAGCATTCGGCCCGGCGTTCTTGAGTTGGAAGACGACCGTTGCTCCTTCCGCCGGCGCGTCCCCGTGGAACACCTGCCCCTTCACCGAGTAGAGTTTCGGGGCAGACGAAGTACACGACGCGACCATGAGCGCCAGGAACAGAGCGCCTGCGAGTCTGGCGAACTTGATGGAAGGCGAGTCCGGCACGATGGAGTCTCGCCGAGCGGGATGAAACGCGAGTCGAGGTTTGGATCGTCACGCCAACGAATCAAACATCTCTTGTAATCCCCTCCGAGGCTGGCGCGAAGAGAAAAATGAGGAATTGATGGGAAAGCCGAACGCCTCCCACAATGGCGAAGTGATCCGCACAACATCTTCCGACCTGACATGCCCGTGAGCTATCTCGATGTGAGTCGAAGGGTTTCGGCCATTACTTTGTGGACACCTGGACGGTAATCTCGCCGTCGGTTGGGACCGTGTAGGTCAGTTTGGAGGTCGTGAACCGCAAGAAGCGAGCGTGAACCGGCAGCGGTGCTGTCGACTTCTTCTGCGTCGATTCCGGCTGGAAATCTGGTGCCTCATCGTCATCGCGCTTGACCGGTTCGTCTTCTTCCTCCAGGTCGCCCGAGATGACGATGCGGGCCGTGTGCGTTCCTTCGGGTGCTCCCGGAATCATCCGACCCTTGTAGTACGTCATCAGTTCAAACGAACCGTCCTCCTTGATCTCGCCGGAGGAGCGGATACTCGGATCGCTGTCGAGCCGGAACTCGACGTGGGTACCCTCAAGTTTCTTGATGTCGCCCCCCTCGACCACCACCTTTCCCCTCACGGGATGAGTCTTGATGCTCTCCCCGCACCCGGTGGCACAGGCCAGAGCAACCGCGAGTCCAATCACCGCCATGCGACCGAGTACGCGGGGAAAGTATGACATGCCTTGCTCCTGAAGCAGACGTGGGGAGAGATGTTCCGGGCCACTTGCCACTGGCCGACCCGGAACCAGGAGTGACGCAATCGCGACGGCGTGGGTTGCTAGTGTGTTTTCAACCGCTCCCTTGCGGTCGCGGCTCGTTAGTTCGCTGGAATTTCCAAGCCCCCAACGAGCCGCGACCGCAAGGGAGCGGACTGGAAACTGCACTAGAAGTCGTTGGTGAATACCTGCCCGTCGCTGCGGGCCGCGAGGTAAGTGAGCGTCAGGAGTGGGACCGATGTGCGGACCGACTTGACGCTCCCATCGCAGAACACGAACATGCAGACGCCCGTGTGTGGGCCGCCGAAGCTGGAGTTGGCCAGCAGACCGGTCTGGTCGGTCGGGTGTCTCAGTGGCCGGACGTTCGTGACGTTCGCGACGGTGACCGGCCAGCCGTTGGTTTGATAGCCGGCCATGCGGCGAAAGTTGTTCTGGTTGCCCCCCACGAAGATGCTGCGGTCTTCGTTCCGGCCACGCGCCGTGTTCGGGCGAATGTGCTTCTCGCCGAACATCAGCGTGTTGCTCGTCCCATCGATGATGGTCCCACCCTGGAGGTTGACCTGACTGCGCCATTGCGTGACGACCGCGTTGGCAAGAGTCGTTCCGCTGGAGGTGAACGTCGGGTTGGTGATTGCTCCGTTGCCATCGTTGGCACCAGCGACGGCCGCGTAGTCGCTCAATCCACCCGGTTGCGGATCGCCGATGCTCAGAACCGGTGCCGGACGACTCGGACAGATGTACGTGGGTACTTGAACCTGAACCGCGGCCGCCACCTGAGCCGAGTAAGGACGCTGAAGGTTCCACAGCCTGAACACGTTGTCCTGTTCAACGTGAGGCAGAATCAGAACAGCCCACGTCGCGAATCCGTTTGGAGACACAACCGCCGTATGCCCGCCCACCACTTGCGGCGGTAAGAAGCCGTTGGCGTCGTGGTAGCTGTGAGCCGCGATGCCGATTTGCTTGAGGTTGTTGGAACACTTCATCCGGGCCGCGGCCTCGCGGACCTTCTGCACGGCCGGCAACAGGAGACCAATCAGGATCGCGATGATTGCGATGACGACAAGGAGTTCGATCAGTGTGAAACCAGAGCGGCGGGTGGTCTGAATCATGGTCCCGACCTCGCGGTAGAAAGTAGAAACGAGTCACGGTCGAGTTCGGCGGAATTGCCGAAAGGAGACGTTGGTGAGTGAGAGATTAACCCCCGTGGCCGAGTCTCGCAACTCTGTTCTCCGCTTTTCAGTTGACAACTCCCCAATTCTCATAGATTCTCTTAAATGGAGATGGTATGTCTCC
>JAKEEV010000698.1 GCA_022616395.1 Planctomycetia bacterium
ACGCCGACGGCGGCAGCGTCGCTCGCGGGGGCCGGCTCGGTCTGGACGCGGGGACCTGTCTCGAGCGCAACGACTCCCACGGGTTCTTCGCCCGCGAGGGATAGCTCACCATGACACGTTCCCTCTACATCATCGCTTCCATCGTCGGCATCCTCTGGGTGAGGTCCGCGTTCTACACCGTGGACGCGGCGGAGTTCGTCTACGTCACGCGGTTCGGCGCTCCGGAGGCGATTCACGACGGCAGTTCGGCCGCGGGGTTGCACATCAAAGCACCGTGGCCAATCGATTCGGTCCTGCGCATTGATCGGCGCGTGCAATCGTTCGATCTCCCCGCGGTCGAGACGCTCACACGCGATCCAGTTACGCGCACGGTCGATAAGACGCTCGCGGTCGATGCGTTCATCACCTGGAAGATTCCCGACTCGGAGGCCGCGGATCGCTTCGTGAAGGCTGTTCGCACTCCAGAGCAAGCCAAGCGCATTCTTGGTCCGCTCATCAACGGCCGACTCGCGGCCCTCATCAGCACAATGCCCATCGAAGACCTGATCGGCGTGTCCGATTCGCAAACACTCGTCTCCGCGGTCGGCGGCGGGCTGGTCGTGGGGATGCCCGAATCGCAGTTCCGAACAGATGACCTTCGACTCATCGAGGAACGCAACGAGCGCGTCCGCCGACGGCTCCTTGGCGAAGAGAGCTTGACCGGTGGAACGCCAACAACGGCTGACAACATCCGGGCCAAGGCTCTTGCCGAATACGGAATCCAGATCATCGACATCCGCATTCGACGCTTCAGTTATCCCGAAGCCGTGCGCAGTAGCATCGCGGAGCGCATCCGCAGCGAGCGCGCGAAGAAAGTGGCCGAGTACGAAAGCGACGGCCGCAAGCGCGCCGCGGACATCACCACCGACGCGGATCGCATCGCCCGCATGATCGAGGCGGACGCGAGAGCACAGAAGACCATCATCGAGGGACAAGCCAACGCCGAGGCCGCCCGCATCCGCGCGCAAGCCTACGCCCAGGATCGCGACTTCTACCTGTTCCTCGAAAGCCTCCGGTCGTTCCAGGCTCTCCTCGCCGACACACGCGACGTGCTGCTCTTAAGCACCAAGCACCCGCTGCTAAAACCGCTCGCGGGACCGCCCACACCAATGAAAAATGAAAAGTGAACAATGCAAAATGACAGCAGGCTGTAGGGATGGCTTTCCATTTTTCCTTTTTCCTTTTTCCTTTTTCCTTGTGAATTATGCGATTCCGCTACCTGCTCCTGCTCGCGGTCGCCGCGTACCTCCTCACCGGCATCTATCAAGTCGGCCCGGAGGAGCGCGCGGTTGTGCGCAGATTCGGGGAAGTGGTTGCTCGGCCGGGTCCGGGGCTGTGGGTCGGGTTGCCGTGGGGAATTGATCGCGTGGACCGCGTACCGGTTCGCACGGTTCGGCAACTGCGTGTCGGCTACGATCCCGAGGCCGCGGGCGAGGTCAAGATTCCCCCCGGTCAACTCCTCACCGGCGATCAGAACCTTGTGAACCTTCAGATCGTTCTCGATTACGCCATCGGCAAGGCCGATCAGGATCTCGATGACTTCGTCATGCACCGCGAGCAAATCGACGACACGCTCACACGAGCTGCGGAAGCCGCCGCGGGCGAGTGGATCGCGGGGCGAACGGTCGATCAAGTGCTTCTGACGGGGAGCGCATCACTTCCGGCGTGGGTGATGGATCGACTGAGCGAGCGCCTTCCAGAACTCCGACTGGGGATTCGCATGCAGCGCGTGAGCGTCGCTTATCTTGCTCCTCCTGACGAAGTGCGAGCCGCGTTCGAGGCGGTGAATCAAGCTCAGACCGCCATCCGCACACGCGAATTCCAGGCTCAGCAAGAACGCGACCAGCGATTGCGACAGGCCGAAGCGATCAAGTACAAGCTCGAACAGGAAGCCGATGAGTACCGCGACTCACAACTGCGACAGGCGAACGCCGACGCCACCGACTTCCTCGCGCAGTTGCAGGCTTACCGAGCCGTGAAGGAAAATAATCCCGATGTGCTCGCGTTTCTGTGGTGGAACGAGATGCGCAAAACGCTCCTGGAACTGAAGGCTCGCGGCGGACGAGTCGAACCGCTCGATGCCTATCTCGGCAAGGACGGATTGGACATCACGCAAATCATCAGCCCGAGGAAGCGGTAGGTGTCGGCTGCCGGGCGGCACGGCTTTCATAGTAGTCATCACGCTCCGCGTGATGTCTTCTCAAAAGGTGGTTGCCTTCAGAGTAGTCATCACGCTCCGCGTGATGCCGACGCGCAAGCGGCGGGGTTTCTTTTTTCGCTGTCTGCGCTTCTGACATCACGCGGAGCGTGATGACTACTCTGAAAACCATCACGCGGAGCGTGATGACTACAATCTCACTCCCGCAACAACACCTGTTTGCGTTCAGTCGCGGTCAGTTCGCCGGACACCACGCCCGTGCGAGTCGCGGTTCGTTCCGCATCGGCCGCTCGGCGGTTGTTGGCGCGGTCGTGTGCTTCCGCCAAATACAACCGCACACGCGGATCGTGTGGCTTGATCTCTTTCGCTTCGAGCAAGGCGCGAATCGCTTTGCAGAGCATCTCTTCGCAGAACGCCTCGTCGCGGTCTTTCTCGCTGGCTGGCTCCTTCACCAGAAGAAGCAACCCAACTCCGCGATGGAACAACTCGCCGAACTCGTCGCTGGTACTCTGCGCGATCTCCATGAGCTTGGTGTGGCAGTGAACCAGGTGCGCTTGAACCGCAACGGGTCCGGCTTGAGCGTCAGCAATGAACTTCTCGAAGTGGAACTTCGCGTCAGCGGGCTTGTTGGCGCGAAAATACAACTCCGCAAGTTGCTCGCGGAACATCAACTGATCGGGATGCGCGCGCACATAGGCTTCCAGGTGCTTCGCTGCTTCCGCGAAATCGCTTCGCTTGAGACAGTCCGCCACAAGTACCAGCGGATCGTCTTCGACAGGCGGAGGAGGTTGTGGTTGAGTCGCGCTTGTGCGGAGGATTTCGACTGACTTTGGAGTGGCAACAGTGGTTGAAAGTGCTGGAGGCGCGGCAGATGGAGGAGAAGACCGAATCGACTCACACCCAATCACGGCCACGAAGCCGAGAAGCAAGCACCATCCAGACGCGATCCGTCCAGTCATGTCGGAGAAATCGACGAGGAGGGTTGTATGCGTTCAAGCGGTCGGGAGAAGTTGGCGAAGTGTGACGCGAAGATAGGAAAGAGTTACGCGTTGTTCCGAATACTCGGCAACCACCCCGGCGAATGCCCAATCGCTCGGCCGTTGACCTCCGCATGTCAACACTTTCCGCTGGCACCGCCCGACGGGCTTGGTTCGGTGAGTGGTAACTCGATTCGGCAGCAGCCCAGGTTCAGAGCTTCCGCCGGGACGCCGGCCTCGACTGCTTCTTCCAGAACACCCGGCCTCAGCGAGTACCAGACGAACCTCCCCTTCTTCTTCCCCGCGATCAACCCCGCCATCTTCAACACGCTCAGGTGGTGAGACACGTTCACCGCCTTGATCGCGAGCATCTCGACGATCTCGGTCACGTTGTGCGCCCCATCAGCAAGAAAACGGACGATCTTCAGCCGCTCCGGGGCAGCCAGAGCGGAGAGCAACTCAGCGCAACGTTGCGGTTGGAGTGGATCTTTCTTGGGCACGGTCGGCCTCGCGGAACTCTACGGGGCAGTTGTCCGTTATTCTCCGGGCTGTACAGGGAGGGGCCAAGCCCAACCCGGTGGCCGAATTTCCAGAATTTGGTGGCGATCAACCCACCGGTCTGTAACATCTTGTCAACTGGGCAGGTATCAAGATATATTCTTCGCCCAGTTCTGAACGCCGGAGGAGAGATGTCCCCTCGCCGAGCCTTCACCCTGATCGAACTTCTGGTTGTCATCGCCATCATCGCGGTGTTGATCGGGCTACTTCTGCCAGCCGTTCAGAAAGTGCGCGAAGTTGCAGCGCGCATGAAGTGTCAGAACAATCTCAAGCAACTCGGACTGGCTCTTCACAACTACGAGAGCGCAACGAGCAAACTCCCCTCGGCGTTCATCGCAGACCCCGGCTCATCCGGGCTGCCCGCGTACTACTTCTCCTGGAGTGTGCTCGCTCAACTCAATCCGTATCTGGAGCAAACGGCCATCTACAACCGGATGGACCTGACCCAGCCGATTTACGTCCCACCCACGTTCACGATCTCTCCTGCCAACCAGTTCGCGGTTGTTCAGATGGTGCCGATCTTCCTCTGCCCGTCGGATAAGGGGCAACCAGTGAGTTCGGCCTACGGAGTGACGAACATGGCACCGAGCAACTACGCCGCGTGCATCGGCTCGGGGACGACTAACGGAGGCGCTCCGTTCGGTTCTCCGTGGGGATCGGACGGAGCATTCCAGGCTCGGATCGCCATTCGCATTACTGACATCAGTGACGGCACCTCGAACACCGCTGCCATGTCGGAGAGCATCCTCGGAGAGGGCACGGAGAGCGCTCCCGGCACTGGAGCGGCACCGACCGGACCGGAGACGAGCTACAAGTACCTCGGTTTTGATGGCAGCGTGCCGGTGAATGACGCGAACTGTGCCGGGACACCGATGGGGTGGAACCTGTCGAACCGACGCGGGTTCATGTGGGCGACGGGCGAGATTCGCTGCGGGACATACAACCACTACTACGCGCCGAACAGCCCGAACTACGACTGCATCGCCAATTACCGCAACCCGGGCAACCCGGCCGACCCGGCGAACTCCACGGGGGTCGGTTTCCGGGCGGCCCGGAGTCGCCACACAAGCGGAGTGAATCTGCTGATGTGTGATGGGAGCGTCCGGTTCGTGTCGGACTCGATCCCCGCCCTGACGTGGAGGGCACTGAGCACTCGCAACGGAGGCGAAGTCGTGAGCGGGAACTTCTGATGTCCTCCGCTGCACCCATCCACACCCGCACCGGCATTTCGCTTGCCACGGCGTCGGCTATTGGTGTTGCTGCCGCCGCGATGGTCGCCACTCTGCCGGGGAGAACTCACGGCCTGGGTCTGGTTACCGAACCGCTGCTTGCTGACCTCAGTCTGGGCCGCGTGCCGTTCGCAGCGCTCAACTTCTGGGCGACACTGATCGGAGCAGCATTTTGTATTCCAGTCGGGTGGGCCATTGACCGCTTCGGAGTGCGGTTGGTGCTGGCTGTAGTGCTTTTCGCTCTCGGTGTCACCGTCGTTGCGATGAGTGGGATAACCGTCAGCAGTCACGCGGTTGAACTACCGGTCCCGGAGCTGTTCGTCGGCGGGGTGGAGTGGTCCGCGGTTCCGCTTGATCTGTTCGTGCTTGTGTTGCTCACGCGCGGATTGGGGCAGAGCGCGCTCTCGGTGGTCAGTCTTGCCCTGGTGGGGAAGGTCGCGGGGAAGAAGCCCGGAGTCGTGATCGGCGTTTACTCGTTTCTCGTCGCACTCGGCTTCATGAGCGCGTTTGCCGGTGTGAAGGGCGCGTTCGAAGTATTGCATACGGACTGGCGCATTCTCTGGGCGGCTTTGGGCTGGATACTCGTGGCGTTTGGGGTGGTCGCGCTTCTTATCGTCCGCGAACCAAACCTGGCGGAACAAAAAGAACCGCGCGCGGGAGCATCAACCGATAAGGAACGGAGTCACACGCTTCTCGCGGCCCTCGCTACGCCCGGCTTCTGGGTCTTCGCGCTCGGAACCTCGTTCTATGGCATGGTTGCGGCCGGGATGTCGCTGTTCAATCAATCGCTACTGGCCGAGCGCGGATTTGATCGAAGCGTGTTCCTGACCATTACGACCGTAACTCCACTCATCGGATTGGGGGCGAATCTCGCCGCTGGGTGGCTCGCGACGAAGGTCCGGCTCGGTGTGTTGCTCGCCGCAAGCCTCTTGATCCTCGCTGGAGCGCTGGCTGCGTTCCCATTGGTGTCCTCCCTCGTGGAAGTTTACACCTACGCGGCCGCGATGGGTGTTGCGGGTGGAATGCTGACGGTGGTGTTCTTCGCGGTGTGGAGGCAAGCATTCGGGCCGGTTCATCTCGGGCAAGTGCAGGGTGCGGCTCAGTTGCTCACCGTGTTGGCCTCGGCCGCTGGTCCGCTGGTTCTCGCGGCTGGTCAGAGAGCATATGGCTCTTACACGTCGGTCGTGCAGAATCTCGCGGCTGTGGCTCTCGTCTTCGCCGTAGCTGCCTGGATTGTGCCGTTACCGAAATCGTCTGGAGTTGCGCGAAAGGAAACGTCTGTATGACCGCCGCGACTCTTCCCGCTCCTGTTCCGATTGCAGAACCCGACTTGCGCGCTGAATACGACCGCGAAGGGTTCGTCGTCGTCAGGGGGTTGTTCGACTCCTCCCTGATGCTCGAAGCATCAACTGAGGCCGACCGGTTGCTCACGCGGTACGATCACCTCCAGTCGGTGAAGAACCTCCGCTGCCGCTGGCAGAATAATGTGTTCACCGGAGAGTGTACGTTCGAGACGTTCGATCCGGTCATCGACATCGGCCCGGTATGCAAGCGACTCGCACTCCACTCCCGGCTCCTTGAGTTGCTGGCGATCCTCTACGGAGAGCCGGCGCGGTTATTCAAAGATAAACTGATTTACAAGCCGCCGGGTGTGAAGGGATACGGGCTGCATCAGGACTGGATCGCGTGGGACGGTTTCCCGCGAAGTTTCTTGACGGTGCTTATCCCGTTTGATTCCGCTGACCGCGACAACGGCTGCACGGTGGTTTACCCCGGCTATCACCACTCCGGCCCGCTCACGGCGCAGGACGGCAAGTACCACGAGTTACCCGCGGATACGGTGGATGAAGAGAAGGCGGTGCCTCTGGTTCTGGAACCGGGCGATGTGGCGATCTTCGGCGGGTTCACTCCTCACCGCTCCGACCCGAACGTGTCCGACCGCTGGCGCCGGCAACTTTACCTCAGCTACAATGCGCTCTCTGATGGCGGGGACCAGCGGGAGAAACACTACCGCGAGTTCCACGCCTGGCTCCGCGAGAAGTACGCGGAGCACGACAAGACCGACACTTACTTTGCGTGATTTGACCAAGTGGATTCACCGCAGAGGGCACGGAGAAGACATGAGAGTGCTTGCCCGCAGATTGAAGACAAGAGAGAAGAATGAATGGCCACAAAAAAGCACAAAACGCACAAGGGAAGACGAAAGCAGAAGATTGAGTTCTATTTTCATTCTTCTGTGTCTTGGTTTTCTTTTGTGCTTTTTGTGCTTTTTTGTGGCCATTACTCTTCCGTTCTCTCCGCGTCCTTTGCGGTGAATCACTGTATTCTCGATCTCACACGAGGCGACCCATGAGCGATCCTGTCCGCTTCCACCTCTCCTTGAACGTCTCCGACCTGACTCGTTCGGTGGCGTTCTTCCGAACTCTCTTCGGGATGGAGCCTGCGAAACTTCGTCCCGATTATGCCAAGTTCGAGCCGGACGATCCGCCTCTGGTGCTGTCGCTGGAACCCGTGCGTGAAGTTGGACGCGGAGGAGCGCTGAACCACCTGGGGTTCCGTTTGTCGGATGTGAAGTCACTCGTCGCGATGCAGGAGCGACTGGAGCGCGCTGGGATGCACACGAAGCGCGAGGAGGGCGTGGAGTGCTGCTACGCCAGGCAGACGAAGTTCTGGGCGCACGACCCGGACGGGAATTTGTGGGAAGTCTACACCTTCGAGGGTGATATCGAACACCGCGGAGCGGGACAGTCGGAAGAGATGATTCTCGGTGAAGCCCTCAAGCCCCGTGAACCGGTTGTGTGGGAACACCGGATGAACGAGCCGGTTCCAGTCCGTATTCCGCTCGCGGATGGTTCGGCGGACGAAGTGCGGCTTCGAGGGACACTCAACCTTCCGCTGTCGCCAGACGAGCGGCGCGGAATTGTCGCGGAGTCAGCGCGCGTGGTTCGACCGGGCGGCCGAGTGTTCGTTCACGTTCTGGTCGGGGAAAGTCCGGTCGAGAACCCTGAGTTGCCCGGCCCGGCGGGAGCGGTGCGGTCAGTTCCGTTCGAGACAGACCCAGTGAAACTTCTCGAAGAGGCCGGCCTCGTTGGTGTGAGGATGTTGAAGTTCGACTCGAAGCCGTGCTTCGTGCGCGACGGTGTTGGGATGCGCGAGTTGCAACTGGAAGCGTTCGCTCCCAACGCGAATGGAACGAGTGCAACTGTCGAGGTGATGTACAAGGGGCCGTTCAAGGAAGTCCACGAAGAGGGGCAGGTGTATCCACGCGGTCGACGGGTTGCGGTTCCCGCGTCAAGAGCCGACCGGCTCCGCGCGGGCGAACTCGCCGACCAGTTCGTCGTGTTCGAGTCAACCAGCAACCGGCCCGCCGTGGTCACCGCCTGTCGGACTTGACCGCCGGGGAGTCCTTGCACGGAGATCGCGACTCACCCCTCAAGGCGCACGAACAGATCCGCGGTTGAGGGATGCAGAGCGAGTCTCGGCAGTCTCCGCGCTCAACTGTGTTGGCCGGCGCTGGACATTGAGGGAATCGACCTCGGTTCTGCCGTGTGGTTGCGCGTGTGGTCGGTTTCATTTCGTGTGAAAAGCGCGACCGGAAGAACAAGCAGAGACCATCCGCAGGCGGTCAGGGCGCTGCCGAGCATCGTCCCGAGCGTGCCGCACAAGAGCGGATACGCGCTGCCGAACTCAACTCCTAACCCCGCGCCCGCGAGTGCCCCACACACCGCGCCACCCATCGCCGCGAGTGTCAATCCGCGCTCCGCGAGCGTCTCCTGGGGTGCAGTTTCTGCTCCTGCTTTGAAGTGGATCGGGCGATGGTGAGTGCGCGGGTCGAGTTCCATCAAAGTTCCCCCTTCTCAGCCCAAATGCGGACCGGAGAATCATGTTGATTGATCCTGTCTTCTGGCATTGGTTGGTTTAATTTACTTCACCATTCGCCGAAGACTCCAGGATTATCTACCCCAACTCAACACGAATACTTCACACAATCTACACAATTCATTTCGCGACGCAAGTGCTTGTTGGAGTTTCATGTTCAGTTTTCCTCACCGGGAGGTTTTGCCTCCGGTGCTCCTCGAAATGCCAGTTTCAAGGCAGGGCGAACTGTGGGAAGGACGCTTCCGAATCTCAACCGAAATCAATCGACAAGAATCTCAAGATATTAGGATAGTTGGTTCACAGAAGAAATCACACCGAGCGAAGACGCGGCGCTGAGTCCAACTCAGCGGTCAACTTCTTCGTCAGCCGATGGCCGCGAGTTACTGAATTCGCTTTCGCTACGGGAGCGCTACCCCATGCAAGTCTCCACGGCAACTGGAAACGAATTGCCGCCTGTGTGAGACTCGGATTGCAGCTTGACGGTGGGTTTGGGGTGTGAGAAAGTCAAATTCCATCCAGAAGGGCGTGCGCCTACTGCACCCAGGGCGTTCACCCACTTGCAAGCAGATTCTCTCCCAACGGCATCACATGATCTCTCTCCTCGATCCATCTGTTCCGCTTGCTGATCGCGTGACTCGCCGCGAGTGGCTCCGGGTTGGCGGGTTGAGCGCGCTGGGTCTGTCTCTGCCTGCTCTGTTGAGCGCGAGCCAACGGCCACCCGTTCCGGTTCCCGCTCCGAAACTCGCGGACGAACTCGGATCGACGTTCGGGAAGGCGAAGAATTG
>JAKEEV010000699.1 GCA_022616395.1 Planctomycetia bacterium
CAGCACCGACCGCAACGGAGGACTGGCGAAGGACCGCCCGGTGAGCTTCGGTGAAATCTTCGCGACGCTTTATCACAACATGGGCATTAACCCCGAAACAATGACGATCACTGACCCGACCGGCCGCCCGCAACACCTTGTCGAAGACACGATGATTCGGGAACTGGTGTGAGGCAATCGGAGCCGGAAGCGCGAGCGACGGCAGCCAAGTCAGCGGGGCGGGCCAAGTGGCTCGCCCTGTTTGCGTTTTGGGGTGTTGCCATGACGAAACCTGCTGAACTTGTGGTCGTGCCCTGCGGTTGTGGCGGGCGATACCCGATCGTCTGTCCCGCGGCGAGCATCGGGAAAACGATCTCTTGCCCCTGGAGCAGTCAGCCGATGCGCGTGGGTGGCGGAAGACGGTTGGACGCGGCCGAGTGGGACCGATGCGACGATGTGAGAGTTCTCTCCCTCACCTTGTACGCCCTCGACAATCGGTTGACAGATCGAAAGCTGAGGCTCATCACCTGTGCTTTCGCGCGGACGTTCGCGCAGCCCACCTCGGAGATCTGGGTTCATCACGCGATTGAAGCCGGGGAAGCGATGGCGGACGGAACCTCGCCGAAGATACTCCCGGGGGTCATTCGACAGCAACTCCCCGATTGTCTCGCCCGAACTTGTATTGACCCAACCCCAGGTACTTCCTGGCCTCTGGTCGCAATTCCCGACCGCCGACTGGCGGAAACCTATCGGGATCTCGTTCCCAACCCGTTCATCTCACTCACCTGGAATCCCGAGTGGTTCACCTCCACCGTTCGCGAACTTGCTGCTCATATCTACGCGTCGCGCGAGTTCAGCACGATGCCGATTCTGGCCGATGCACTTCAAGACGCCGGCTGCGATAACGAGCAAATCCTCAACCACTGTCGAGTGGAGAGATCTCATGCTCGCGGGTGTTGGGTACTCGACGCGATTCTGGGGAAGACGTGACAGGTGTCCACTTCGTACAATTCGTTCATGACAAGCGCCATTCGCGTTCGCGGGCTGGTGAAGACGTATCCCGC
>JAKEEV010000700.1 GCA_022616395.1 Planctomycetia bacterium
AAGCCCTGCCCCTTCGGGGTAAAAACGAAAATCCACGAGCGTTACCGCCGTTTGCCTTTCTTCTTCTTGCCTCCCGGTGGACGGTTGGGTTGGCCGTTCTGTTGCGGCTTCGGTTGCCCGGTTGCCTGAGCGCTGGGCGTGCTGGTGGGCGAATCGCTCGGCGCAGGCGGCGCGGACGCGGACAGCGGTTGTTGGTACATCGGTGCCGCGGGCGCGGAAGGCGGATACGACCGGCGACTGGCGGACGCCCAGAATTGCTGCGGGATCAGTCCGAAGGCCATGATCGCCAACTGAGCGACCCAGAAGTTAAAGCACCCGTCGGCCAACCTCGTATCGAAGCCGTAGGCGTGTAACCCGATGCCGAGCTGGTTGGTGCCGAACCAACTCCACGCGGTCACGATGTTCCCGAAGATCGCCAGCACCGCCACCCCGCGTTCCTTCACCAGGCCCGCCCAGCGAGCATGGAGAATCAGCGAGTTCCACAGAACGATGAGCACCGCGCCGTTCTCTTTCGGATCCCAGCCCCAGAACCGGCCCCACGATTGATCCGCCCAGATTCCTCCGAGCACCGTCCCGACGAAACTCAACAGCGTCGCGAAGCAAAGCACGCCGTAAATCATCTGACCGAGAATCTTCCCGTTTTCCGGAGTCAGGGCCAGTCCTGTCAGCGGTTTGGCGAGGTTGGGAATCTGGCCCGCGATCGGTTGCCCGTGTGCATCAGTTCCTTCGGAAGCGACCCGGAGCAGAATCAGCCCACCCGCGTACATCACCGCGGCCGCCACGGCGATGACAAATAACCCCCACAGCACCGCGGAGTGAATCACTTCAAACTTGTCTAACGCTGTCGCTGCAAACCACAGGTACGCGACCGGAATAGCGACCACGCCCACTGTCGCGAAGCCGAACGCCAACAGCGAGCCGACGGTCGGCTCTTCCTTGCTCAGGAATGAGTCTCGAATCACCGCCCCGAGCATCTGTAAGACGTAAAGCACACCGAGGAAGCCCGCCACGAACGTTGCGGTATAGCCAAGAGTGATCGTTGTCACGTGAGTGGCGAGCCAGAAGTTCGTGTCGAGGACAGCCTGCATCATCTCCAGCGTGTCTTCGCTCGCGAGGTTGTGAGCCACGATGGTAGTTGCCAGTCCGAGTATCGACGCCAGCACGTTCCCGATGCCGATCGGGTAAAGCTTCTCCAACACCAGTCCCAGTGCCACGCAGCCCAACCCAATGAAGATCGCGGACGAATACA
>JAKEEV010000077.1 GCA_022616395.1 Planctomycetia bacterium
AGTACACCATGCTGGAGTCGAACCAGCCAACCGAGCTTCGGAGACTCAGAGCCGCAGCCGTCGGATGGTGTTTCGCAATCAGGATGGCAGGAATCGAACCTACTTCAACGAGTTCCCAAGACTCGCGGCCAACCAATGGCCCACATCCTGAATCAACCGACAGTCGGGAAGACAGGAGTCGAACCTGCGATTTCGTACTTCCGACGTACGCGGCCACTCCACCTGGCCCACTTCCCGAATTGCCCGCGCGAGTCCCAAAGGCGGTTGAAAGTTACGACCGGATTCGCACCGGTAACTTCCCGCTCTGAAAGCGAGTGCTCTTCTAATTGAGCTACGTATGTACGCCCCTGATGTCGGGCGCGGGCAGAGCGTTCGGCGGGATTTGAACCCGCGCGTCCTGGGTGGAAACCAGGCAGGCTGCCGCTAACCTCACGAACGCATTCGAGCGTGGAGCGCGGAACTCGGAGCGCGGAACGAAACCAAAGACGTCGGTGTTTGTTGTCTTCCGTTCCGCGTTCCCCGTTCCGCGCTCCGCGCTATCCCAGTCCCGGCGGCTGGAGTCGAACCAGCTCCTCCGCGTTTTCAGCGCGGCGCTTCAACCGTGTTAGCTTCACCGAGAGTTCAGTTCCAAGTTCCAAGTTTCACAGTTCCAAGTTGAAGACAGAAGAACCTCGTGAGGGTGCAGCGAGCGGATTGGGTCAGTTCCCAGCAAATCTGGTTGCCCCGTGTTGGAGCGCCACTCCCCCCGCCACCCCCCGTTTTGTCCTCTTCTCGTTTTTCCCAGGATTTGTGGGGTTTGGTCACTTTGCGTTGCAAAGAGGTGGCCTTTATGGCCCGCAACTCCTTGAAAAGCTGGGGTTCTCGAAGGCCAGGGGGTGGCCTTGTCGGATTCTTCACGAGTTGTCAAAGACCGCGTTCCACCATTCCTTGTGTACTTTAGTTCAATAATGAACATTTGTCAATATCCGTTGTTCCCACCCAACCGCTTGAGGGGCTACTCGGTCTTGAACTTGGAACTGTTGGAACTCTGAAACTTGGAACTTCCCGAAGTACCTCGCCAGGGGATCGAACCCTGCATCTGCCGGTTAAAAGCCGGCGGCTTCGCCATTGAAGCGTGCGAGGCTTCTTTGAGCGCGGAACTCGGAACTCGGAGCGCGGAACGAAAACCAAAGACATCGGTGTTTGTTGTTTTCCGTTCCGCGCTCCACGTTCCGCGCTCCGCGTTCCGAGTTCCGGAGGCTGGAATCGAACCAGCGACTTCCACCTTCAAAGGGTGGCATCAGTTCCAACACTGAATCCTCCGGAGCGAAAAATCCAAAGTAGGACGGGCTTTCTAGCCCGTCTGACGGCCTGGAAAGGCCGTCCTACGAGGTCCGATCTCTCGCAAGTTGCCGAGGCTGGAATCGAACCAGCGCCGTTCCGTTACCGCCTTGCCACGAGGAGACGACCAGCGTGTATCTTCGCGTGGCAGTTGTGGCACACAATTTCGCACTTCGCAATCTCTCGCAAGACGCGCTGCCTCGACCCCCGCCCGACCAAATCAGCAATGGGGCCTTCCTTGTCGGGGTTCGGGTGATGAAAAGCCAGACAAACCGGGTCGGACTCATCACAGTATTTGCATCCAGCAGCCGCCTTGATATCTCGAACCTCATCCCGAATCCGCTGCCGCAACTGCGCCGCACGCTCAACGTATCGCTTGCGGTTGTCACGGTAGCTCTGGCGGTCGCGTTCCTTTTTGCAGTCCACACAATACGATTGACGACCATCGAGACAGCTTCGGTTAACGTGGAACTCTGTCAGGAGCTTGGTCTTCCCGCAGGTGGGGCACCGCTTTTCCATATCAACCTCAAGTTGCTGGGACAGGAATCGAACCTGTGTCTGCTTGCTTCAGAGGCAAGTTTCAGTACCAACACTGAATCCCCAGCACCATACCAGTCGCGGGCGCTATTTCAGCCTCGCCACCTTCAGAGGGTGGCATCAGTACCAGCACTGAATCCTCGGCAATTCAGTCGAGCAGCGGTGGCAGGAATCGAACCTGCAAACTGCGCTTTAACAGAGCGCCGCCTTACCATTCGGCTCCACACCGCTGTGTGTGACAACGCAAGCAGAAAAACACCGCGGGCCGGGCACCTCACTCTGAGACGCCCGGCCCGCTGGGTGCTGAACCCTGTTCGGTTGGCGTCATCCAGATTGGATGCGGAATTGATTGGGCTGATTAAACGGCCGGAACCCGCGTCCACGCTGCTGTGGCTGCGGTCGTTGAGGGTTCCTGGGCTGTTTAATGAAGAGAGTCATGCTTACTTGCTCGGTTTGAGAGTGTTCACCAGATAGACGCGGCTCACACCGGATGGTTCGCGGTGTGAGCCGATTTCTTTTCAACTTTTTTCTTCCGCGATTCCTTCGCTCTCACCAGCCGGCTGACGCCGGCCGTTCGCCCTTGCTTACCACCGGCGGTTGTGAACCACTTCGATCCTCGCCCGCAGTCCGCGGCGCTCCAGGAGCCACTCGACGCGTTCGGCCTCTCGCAGCGTCTCGTATCGGCCATACCGATCCCAGTGATCGCCGTGCCTCACATACACCACGTAGTCATGATCGTGTCGCGGTTGCGGGTACGATGGGTACTGAGGCGGGAACGGTCGCGGATACGATGGGAACGTCGGGTACTGCGGATAACCCGGATACGATGGCGGCAGGTAGAACCCACCGGTGCTCGGTTGCACCTTCACTGGCGGGCCAGCCATCGCGCTCTGCGCGCTCAACCCAACTGCCACTGCCACCACCGCACCCAGCATCAACTTGCGGAACATCTCTATATCCTTCCTGAATCTCAGGAGCTTGTTTTTCCGGCAGTCCCTTGTGCCGCCGGTTTCCACTCAAGTAACAGCGCGCGGCTGCCGACTTGCGCAGAGCACTCGAATTGCGTGACGCGATTCCGCGACGTATCTTTGCTGTAAGAGTGTCGTGGATTGGAGGTATGGATGAGCCGCTTGCCACTTTACCCGTTGCGGTTCGAGCCGATCTTCACGAGCAATCTGTGGGGCGGTCGGCGACTTCCTGGTTTTCTGAAGCGCCAGGCACCGCACAGTGATCCCATCGGCGAAGCCTGGATGCTGAGTGATGTCGATGGGAGTTTGAGTCGCGTTGCGGATGGCCCGCTGGTGGGTGTTGCGTTACGCGAGCTACTTGCCGATGACCCCGCGCGCATTCTCGGCTCGGTGGAGGCTCCACAAGGGCGCTTCCCACTGCTCTTGAAGTTCCTCGACGCGCAACAAGAACTCTCCGTGCAGGTTCATCCGAACGACGAGCAGGCCGCAGCGCTCGGTCCGGGCAAGTTCGGCAAAACCGAAGCCTGGGTGGTGCTCGAAAGCGACCCCGCGACCAGCCGACTCTATGCTGGGTTTGCCGAAGGGATCACGGCAGCCGATTTCCGCGCCGCGCTCGAAGCGAAGACAACGCCGCGCACGCTGCACAGCTTCACGCCGAGCGCAGGAGACTGCGTGTTCCTCGAAGCGGGCACCGTTCACGCCATCGGCGCAAACCTCATGCTCTTTGAAGTTCAGCAGACGAGCGACATCACTTACCGGCTTTATGACTGGGATCGCGTGGACGCCAAAACCGGCCGCCCGCGACAGCTTCACATCGACGAAGGACTCTCGTGCGCGAACTTCCACCGCGGGCCGTGCTACCCTGTGAAACCGGCGGTTGTGGTCAGCAACGGCGTGCGCCGCGAAGGGCTTGTCGCGTGCCAATACTTCACGCTCGAACGGCTGACGGCGAAAGTTCCGCTGCGCGTGGGTGCTGTGAACCAATGCCGCGCGATTGTCTGTATTAGCGGCATCGGCGAACTGGAATCGGCTGGCAAGCGTTACCCGTTCCGCACTGGCGACGTGTTCCTGCTCCCCGCGGAAGTGGGCGCGTGCATCGTGATTCCCGCGGGCGAAGTGACGTTGTTGGAGTGTGGGTTGCCGGAACAATTGTAGTCCTCACGCTCCGCGTGAGGTCTTTCCACCTCACGCGGAGCGTGAGGACTACAATCATGAAAGACATCATGGAAATCGATCTGAACGCGGATCTGGGCGAGGGGGCCGGCTTCGACGCCGAACTGATGCCGCTTATCACTTCCGCAAACGTCTGCTGCGGACTTCACGCCGGTGGGCCGCTGGAGATCGCCAAGACGCTCACACTGGCTCGCAAGTTCGGCGTGTCGGTCGGTGCCCACCCCGGTTATGCCGACCGCGAGAACTTCGGCCGGCGTGAATTTGAACTCGGCAATCAGGAACTTGTCTCGCTCTGCGTCTATCAACTCGGCGCGCTGGATGCGATGGCCAGCGCGCTGGGGTTAGTGGTGGGGTACGTCAAGCCGCACGGCGCGCTGTACAACCAGGCGTGTCGGGATCGCCGGGTCGCGGACCTGTTCGTCATCGCGGCGGCACAGTTCGGCTTGCCCGTTCTCGGATTGCCAAACTCCGAACTCGCGGAAGCGTGTGTTGATCGCGTGCCGTTTGTTCCCGAAGGCTTCGCGGACAGGCGCTATCGAGCTGATGGCTCGCTCGTTCCGCGCACGGAACCAGATGCGTTCGTTCACGATCCGGAAGAAGCAGTGAAGCAAGTCGAATGGCTCGTGCGCGACAAGGGCGTGCGCACAATCTGCGTTCACGGAGACAACCCACAGGCGGTTGCATTCACGAAGGCGGTGCGTGAGACGCTTCTTGAGCGCGGATGCGCTCTGAAGGCGTTCGCATGAGTCTTCTTGTGCTCGAAGCCGGGTTGCAATCGCTTCTGGTCGATTTCGGTCGCCCGCGAAGCCGCTCGCTCGGCGTTCCGGTTGGCGGTGCGGCCGATCGCGCGGCACTGGCGCTCGGTAATGCTCTCGTGGGCAACTCGCCCGACGCTCTGGCTCTCGAAGTCATTCTCTCCGGGCCAACTCTCGAAGCGCGTCACCCCACGGCCTGCGTCATCTTCGGCGCGCCCTTCCAGAGCACGGTAAACGAGAAGCCGCTGGCGGTTGGCACAACATTCACGCTGGAAGCGGGCGATGTCCTTCGCGTCGGAGGCACGCAGACCGGCGCGCGGGCGTATCTGTGTGTCGCGGGCGGATTCGATTCACCCGAAGTGCTGAAAAGTCGCTCCGCGCTGGAAGCAATTCGCGCTGGAGATACCCTCGCGTGTCGCGCGAGCAGAATTGAACCGCGAAGTTTGCCGTTCATCACCGGACCCCCCCCCCAACCCCCCTCCCTGCAGGGAGGGGGGAGGAAAGCATTGAGTCTTCGGCATCTTCACTTGCTTCCGAGAACGCATTCCCTTCTTTCTCCCCCTCCCTGCGGGAGGGGAAGGAGGATGGGGGGGTGGGTCTTCGCGCTCTCGATGGCCCGCAGCGGGACTGGTTCACCGACGATTCATTCTTCGCGCAGGAATACGAAGTTTCGCCCGCGAGCAATCGCATGGGGCTTCGGCTGAAGGGAATGCCACTCGCTCGGCGTGCTGGGGAATTGGTGTCCGAGGCGGTCGCGCCGGGCGCGGTGCAAGTGACCAACGACGGCTTACCGATTGTGCTTGGCGTGGACGGCCAGACAATTGGCGGCTATCCGAAAGTGGCTCATGTGATTCGAGCCGACCTCGATCTTCTCGCTCAACTCCGGCCCGGTGATCGCGTGCAGTTTGTGCGTGTTACGTCAGACGAAGCAGAAGCCGCCTCACGCGAACGAGCTGCCTTTCTGAATGAATGGCTGACGCGGTTGCGAATCGCCGAACGGCAGCCCGAGTTCGTTTGATCTTGCCTCCTTTCCCGCACGTTGCTATTCCACTGCTTCTCTGGCAAGGAGTAGCCATGCGGAAATTGCTCGCAATCGGCGCGGTGGGTGCCGTGGTGGGTTACGCGGTCGTGCATTTTGCTCTTGGCAATAAGCCCGCGCCTGCTCCACAGCCCGAAGAACCGGCCGCGACCGCCGAGCCG
>JAKEEV010000701.1 GCA_022616395.1 Planctomycetia bacterium
GCTCAGACGCTTGCAGGCTTCCTTTACCACGTTATCCCCCATTTGAAGGCAGCGGGACGACTGCTGCTGGATCGTATTCCTGACCCCTTTGATGAAGGCCAGGAGTAACTCTATGCCGAGGGATATTGGTCGAGAGCGATCAGGATCAGAGACCACGTGCGGAAGTCAGGATTCTCTTCGCTAAGGCAGACGGAGTAAGAAAAACGAAACCATCACTTCATGAGCCACAAGTGTGGTTCGGTACACCAAGCAAATGGAAGTATCACCCATGAACACGATCAGCTTTCCCTTAACTCGCGGCAATCAAGGCCCGAAGGTTGCCGACCTTCAGGAGGCGCTTCAGCAATTGCTCGCACGCGGAGTTATCCTCGCAGCCGATGATGTCGCCAGGCGCGAGTTGGCCGAGATCCTCAGACGCGAGCGAACCGACTCGGTCTACGGTCCGGGCACTCACAAACTGGTCAGTATCTTCCAGGACCCGCGCCGGCTTCAGCCAAGCGGGAATGTGGACGAACTCACCGCAAGCGCGCTCAATGCGCTCATCAAGGAGTGGGAACTCGGACTGGCGAGCACGCCTACTGCTCAGGTCGTCAGCGGGAAGGTGCGACGCGAGGATGATGTTGCGCTTCGCGATGTTCGAGTGCGAGCGTTCCACGAAGCCGCGTCTGGAACTATCCGACTCGGCGAGGACATTACTGACGCCGAGGGGAGATACACGATCCGCTACGAGCTGCTCCCAGGCGTGAGCGCAATTCAACTGCGCGTCTTGGCCATCGGCGAGGATGGCAAAACGCTGCGCTCCTCAGATGTAATGCCCAATGCCAAGCCGCTGACGGTGATCGACCTGATCGTTCCCGTCACCCGGCCCTCCACGACTCAACGCCGGGTCGAAGGTCGGATCGTACTGGAACGCGGCCAGCCCGTGGAGAAAGTGAAGCTGCGTCTCTATCGCAGGGACTTTGGCGGGAAGTCGGCGCTCGTCGGCGAAACGACAACGCTCGCGGGCGGCCGGTATGCCTTCACCTACGATCCGGGAGACAAGCGACTGAGCCTGGAAGTTCGCGCGGTCAATGCCGCGAACCAGGAGGTTCCGCTTTCCAAACCTCTGAACAATCTCAACGGCGATTCGGTAATAAATCTGGTCGCGCCGGCAACTCTCCAGCCGGTCGCGGCCGAATATCAGCGACTCTCGGCCGCTCTCGCACCGATTGTTGGTCAACTCCCCAAGCTCGCCGAAGCGAAAGAGAACAAGAACCGCCAGGATCTCACCGTACTCAACCGCGCTACGGGTTGGGATGCCCGACTGATCGCGCTAGCAGCCACCACCGAGAAACTCAGCGCCGACCCGGATGTGAAACTTCCCCAGCAGGGTCTCTACGGACTGTTGCGCGCGGGATTACCTTCCGACAAGTTCACGCTGGCGCAGGTGACACCCGATGTCGCGGAGCAGGCGCTCAAGACCGCGCGCACGGCTGGCATCGTTGCTCTGAGCGATCAACAGATCAGCCAGTTCAAGACAGACTTCACGACGTTCTCCAACAAGGTGAGGCTCGCCCGGCCCGTTCCTGGCTCAACCTCGACCTATGCCGATCTGCTCAAGGATTCAGGAGTGCCCGCGGAGGCACAAACCAAGTTCGCTCCCATCTACCTCAACCACCGCGGGGATGCAGCACAACTCTGGACGGAAGCGAAGAAGGCCGGGTTGAAGGATTCGGAGATCGGCAAACTGCAACTTCAGGGCAAACTCGCATTCCTCGCCGGCAATAGCCAGGCGATGACAAACCGGCTGATGCAGAAGGCAATCCATGATCCTGCTCAGTTGGTGGATCAGGACTTCCATCTGGCGAGCAAGTGGATGAATGAAGTCTTCGATCAGGCCGGGATTCCCGCCGAGCGCCGAAATAACCTCACGGATGCGGATAAGAAGGCGCTTGAGGCCGTGGTCCCGGTCGCCTACGCGGGCGAGAAGGTCGAAGATCGCCTCAAGACTTATGCCGAGGACATGTCGCGCAAAGTGCGCCTCAGCTATCCCACTCAGGTGGTCAGACGGCTCGTCGAACAGGACGCCACGGATGCGTTCAAGCTCGGGGCAGCGCGCACAAGCACTGCCAACCTCCTCAAGAATGCCAGCGGTCAGGGATTCCGCATGGGCGAGACTCCCGTGGCTAAGTTTCTCAAGACTCATCCCGGTGCAACCGCGGGCATGACCACAAACGAAGTGCAGTCCGCGACCCAACAGGTCAAGACGCTCCAGCGCGTCTACCAGATCACTCCCACTAACGAGGCAATGCCGGTCCTGATGAGTTTGGGAATGAAATCGGCCTACGATGTGATGGCCTATCCCGAAGAGACATTCGTGGAACTCTATACGGCCAAGTACAAGGGCATCTATGGCAAGGATCCCGTCAAAGCCGAAACCAAGATGATCCGTCGCAAGGCGAAGCAAGTCAGCAGTGTGACATATAACCTGTTCGCCATCGCCAAGAAGATGGCGAGCGAACCGGCAGTCGCGGGGCTATCAGCTCCGGTCGAGGTGCGCGAAAGCGTCCAGAATGAACTCATCAAGGAGTACCCAACTCTGGAGTCGCTGTTCGGCTCCATGGATTTCTGCGAGTGTCAACACTGTCGGTCGGTGCTTAGCCCGGCCGCGTATCTGGTCGATCTGCTTCAGTTCGTGGACGCGGAGCCGGAGGTCTGGGGGAACTTCCTGGCTCACTGGAAATCCACACACAACGGCCAGGAGTACACCGCGAAGTATCTCAAGCCATTCGATGCGCTCATCGAACGACGGCCGGACATTCCTCACATCGCTCTGACCTGCGAGAACACGCACACCGCGCTACCATACATCGACATCGTCAACGAACTGCTGGAATACTTCGTTGCTCACGGGAAGCTTGAAGAACAAGCTGCCAACGACACCGACGAGACCGCCACAACCGCGGAGTTACTCGCCGAACCGCAGAACGTGATCCGCGAAGCGTACGACAAGTTGCGCACATCGCGCTATCCACTCGAGTTGCCGTTCGAGCTGTGGATCGAGACCGTCCGGCAGTTCTGCAACGCATTCGAGACGCCTCTTGCGCGCCTGTTGGAAGTTTTCCGACCGAGTGACACGCTCTTCGCCCCAACGCAACCGTTCGACCGAGCGAGTATCTTCGTCGAATCGCTTGGGCTTTCGCCCGCGGAGTTCGCGATCTTCACCGATCCGAATCCGATTCCGAAGTGGTTCGAGTTATACGGCTTCGCAACGGCCGCGGAGGCCACGACAGTCGCGACCGACGCGACCACAGGCCAGCGCATCGACTTGAATTCCGCCAAGGCGCTCTCCCGTCGACTCGGGGTAACCTACAAGGCGTTGGTGGAGATCATTGAGACAGGATTCGTTAACCCGAAGCTTGCGACGCTTGGCATCCTCGACAAGCTCAAGGTCAGCATTCGAGACGTGCGCTTCTATCTCGATAACAAGGCACTCATTTCGCAGAACCCGGCAACGCTCACCACCGAGAACAAGCAGAAGCGACTCGAAGCGGTGGCATTCGACAAAGAACTGAAGAAACTCGCCGTGGAGTTTCAGGTTCCGCTCGCGCAACTGGAGGCAGAACTCCAGGCGATTCCCTTCGCCAGCGTCCTTGTGTTGGCCGACCCGGATGCCGGGTGCAACTTCGATCTGACCACTCTTCGCTATGCCAACGGCAACGCCGCGGACGACATCGCGTTTTTGCGAATCAACCTCTTCGTGAGATTGTGGCGCAAGCTCGGCTGGACCATCGAGGAGACCGATCGCGCTTTGTGTGCGTTGGTGCCAAAGAATGCGCCGTTTGAAGCGGCTCATCTGGCGAAGCTGCCACTCAAGAGCGCTCTGATTCATCTTGCTCATCTCAAGGAACTCGACGAGAAGCTGCGCATCGGCAAGCAGAATCGCATCAAACTGCTCACGCTCTGGACAGACATCCCCACAACCGGCACGCAATCGCTTTACGCGCAGTTATTCCTGACTCCAAGCGTGCTGAAAACAGATGATGTGTTCGACAATCCTCTGGGGCAATATCTCTCCGCGACGAGCATCGCCTCCACGGCGCAGTTGCGAAAGCATCGCGTTCAAAAGGACAAGGTCGCTCCGGGCCAAGCGCTCAACCCCGCCGCGTTCGCGGCTCACCCCAAGGTCGAAGTGAGTTTCGATGCGCTCGAAGAAGTTCAGTATCTGTCGTTCCAGGGCGTGATGACCGATGCGGAGAAAGCGGTTCTGACCGTGCTCGCGCCAGCCCCGTTGCCCGGACTGCTCAACGCGGTGCAGACGAAAGCGAAAGAGTTTTCGCTGGTCAAGGGGCACTTGCTTGCGCTTCAGGGAGCGCTTGGGCTGACTGCCGATGACATTGAGCAAATCCTCGCGGATGCCGCCAAGTCCGATCCGAACAAGTCACTCGACAAGGCCGCGCTGTCGCTGGCGAACGTGTCGTTGCTGTATCGATACGGGTTGCTGGCGAAAGCACTGAAGTTGTCCGTGAAGGAGTTGGTTGCTCTCAAGCAACTCTCTGGACTTGAACCGTTCCAGTTACCGCACGCAGACCCGTTAACGACTATCGAACAGGATTCGCCATTCACACAGACTCTGCGGTTCGTGGAGATCGCGGGTCACGTCAAGGAGAGCGGGCTGAAGGTCGAGGATCTGGATTATCTCCTGCGCCATGAGTTTGACCCAACCGGCAAGTATCGCCAGAACGCGGAGGCTCGGCTTGCTCTCTTGAAGACGTTGGCGGAGGGGATTCGCGCCATTCGGACCGAACACGCGGTGCCAGACGATCCAGCAAGTTTGAGCGATGACCAACTGCGCCAGAAACTCGGCCTGGTGTTGCCGCCCGATGTGGTCGAGCGGTTCCTCGCGATGTGGAGCGGCACGGTGGAGTTCACCGCCACCAGGACAGCCGTTGCGTCCGCCAACCAGCTCAATCCCGCGCAGTTCGCGGGCGAACGCACCATCCCGGAGGTCAAGTACAACACAGCGCGCCAGGAACAGAAACTCACGTTCCGCGGAGTGCTATTCGATACCCAGAAGAACAAGCTCAAGGCCGACTTCCCCAAGCCTGTTCCACCGAATCCGCACGTTCCCTCTGTTGTGTTCGCCGATCTGCTTGATGATGTGCAGAAACAGGCGAAGGCGTTCTTCGAGAAGCACTTCCAGAAGCAAGCTCCGGGTGTCCAGCCGGTGTCGGGCTTCCTCGCCGCGGCTGATTTCGATGTGCTGTTCGATCAGAATCGCCCACTTCAGCCGGGAGAGACGGACCAAGATCGCGCGCGAACTCGACGCAAGACGCTCGCGAATGCGTTCCTGCCGTTCCTTCAGGATCAACTCGTTCGGCAATTGATTGTGCAGACGCTCGTCGCGTACACGACAGCCGATCCGGTGCTGGTGGAGAGTTTGCTCACCGATTCGCGGATGCTCGGTAGCGCCAAGCCGCTACTCGATTCGTTCGCGGCCACAAGCGAGCGCGGAATCACCGCGACGTTCTTCGTCTCGCCAACGGGAGCAGACCCCGCGCTTCCCGAAGTCCTCCTGGTTGATGCGAATACAGGGTTGAAGGACGGCGCGGGGAATCCGCTCCGACCAGCGGCTGCCAGAAGCGCGCGACTCGAAGGCTACTTGGAAGTGTCAACACCCGGAGCGTATCGCTTCACGGTTGCGCTCGACAAGCAGAACGCGGAGGCTGAACTTCGATTCGACCATCTGCCCAATCCGCTGTTCTGGAAGGGCACGGCCGCGACCGACAACGCGATTCTTGGCGTCGGTGCGAACGAATACCTCGAACTCAAGCCCGGCGTGCCGTATCGCTTCACGCTCTGGCTGCGCAAGCTCGCCGGTGGAGAGGCGCGGATGCTCGTTCAGGGCGAAACGCTCCCGAAGGATGGTGTTGCTCAACTGACACTGTATCCGCACGCTGCCGTGAAAGGGGCGGATGACGCGGTTGTGCTGCTGACGAAGGTGCTCCAGTTGGTGCAAGCTCTCGGACTGAGCGAGCGCGAAATGCGCTATCTCGCGACTCACGCGGCTGACTTCGACAACCTCAAGCTCAGTCAACTACCGACCGCGACGAGCAATAATCCTGCTCTGGCCAAGCAACTCTTTGGGCAATTCCTGCGGCTGGCCGGATACACCCGGCTCAAGCGCGATCTCGCCGGAGGAACGGACGACCTGATCGGCGTCTTCGAGGCCAATGGAACGGGCGATCTCGAGAAGGTCTATTCGCTCGTCGCCAAGTCGACGCGCCGAAGCGAACTCACGGTGAAAGCCGGTGCCAATGCGTTGTTCGCTGCGCCCAAGTTCGCCAGTGAGAAGCCGCTGCAACGCTTGTGGGAGGTACTCCAGGTCGTCGAGCGGTTCGGTGTGCAAGTTTCTTCGCTCCTGGAGTGGACCCGCATTGTCAGTCCGGCCGCGACAGCCGATCGGCGATTCGCGATTGCTCGCAACTTGCGCGAGGCGATCAAGGCGCGCTTCGAGCAGGAGGGGTGGCAGCGCATCGCCCAGCCGATCTTCGACAAGCTCCGTCAGCACCAGCGCGACACGCTGGTGTCATTCGTCATGCACCAACGGAAGCTCACAAGCATCGAGCAACTCTACGAGTACTTCCTCATCGATCCGGGCATGGAACCGGTTGTGCAAACGTCGCGCATCCGGCTGGCCAGTGCCTCGGTGCAACTGTTCATCCAGCGCTGTCTGCTCAACCTGGAACCGAAGGTACATCCCTCGGTCATCAACGCCAGACAGTGGGAATGGATGAAGCGCTATCGCGTGTGGGAGGCGAACCGGAAAATCTTCCTGTTCCCGGAGAACTGGCTGGAACCGGAGTTCCGCGACGACAAGACGCACCTGTTTACCGAACTGGAAGGCACTCTGTTGGAAGGCGATGTGTCGAGCGATCTGGTGGAGGATGCCTTCCTCGCGTACCTGAAGAAACTCGATGAACTGGCGCGGCTGGAAATCGCGGCCGTGCACCTGGAGGACAACTCCAACCCCGCCGAGCGCACGCTGCACGTGATTGGTCGCACTTATAGTTTGCCGCACAAGTATTTCTATCGCCGATACGCGCACCAGATGTGGACTCCCTGGGAGCCGGTGAGCGCTGAGATCGATGGCGATCATCTGGCGCCGGTCGTGTGGCGCGATCGGCTCTACCTGTTCTGGGTGACGTTCCTGGAGAAAGCCAAGCCGAACAGCCCCTCAGCGGCAATCGACCCAACCAAGCCGATCCCACCTCCGCAGTTGGCGACGGAAATGGAGGCTCACTTACACTGGAGTGAATACTTCCAGGGCGAATGGACAACCCGCGAGTCGGCCGGAGTCAATGTTCCCGACGACCAAAAGTTGAAAGCGATCTCCGTCGATCCGCGCCGCGTGTTCATCTTCGTTTCCAAGGAGTACGAGAACGGCGAGGAGCGCGGAGTTTACGTTCATCTCAGTTGGCCGTTCAACCAGTCGTTCCACCTGGCTGGCCGAAACGGTGTACCGACGCCTGCTCCTGTCGTGGCAATTCCCGGTCACCCGTATACACCCGCGTGGGGCTTCTCGAGCGTGAACGCGACTTCTTATGTGGGGAGCGGAGCGTTCAAGGTCACATTCGTGGAGCGTGTCCAGACGACCAACGGGGGCTGGGGACCGACGGGAATTGCAACTCCGGACATCCTTCAGCAAGGAGGCGCTTTCTCGCTATTGCCGTGCAACAACGATCTGCTCCCGCTTGGCGTTTCCGAAGATGCCTATCAAGGCGCGGCCGATCCGGATGCGGTCAAGGCTGCCATCGAGCGCGGGCTGGCGCACATCGCAGCGCTGATGAAACCGGTCTTCTACCAGGATCGCACGCACACGCTCTTCGTCGAGCCGAACGTTGTCGAGCGAACGGTTGAGGAGTGGGAGGAGTGGGTGACTCAGACCCCACAACCTGACTCCGAGTGGAAGATTCCCGAATGGTGGAAAGACATCAAGGTGATTCCAGAGTTCCCTCAGATCGGACCGATCCCGGATCCCGGTCCCTGGACGGATCCCATCGACGAAGGATCGCTCATCTACCCTCGACCGGACCACGATTGGCTGGTGAATCCCGCAACCGGGTTGCTCTTTGATGATGCTGTGATCGGCCCTGGCGGAAAACTGGGGCTTGAGATCGTGACTCCTCAGGGGAACGGCTTCTCGGGTGTTGGAACGCCGGTCAGCGTCAATCCGGGGAGTGGACTGGCACCGGGAAGCGCTGTTGTCATTCCCACAAACGCGACCCGCAATGGCGTGGCTTTCGCCGGGGGGTTGAGTGTGGTCGGTGGAAGCGGTTTGAATTCCGCGCTGGCGATGAATGCTGCCGAACTCGATCGCAATGGCTTTGCCAATGGTGTGCGTGGGAATGCTCGGATCGAACACTAACTTCCAGGGGATGCCATGAAATACGCAGCCGTCACCAAGTCCGAACACTTCCACGCCGCTCTCGACACGGAACTCGCGTTCGTGCCGGGCAAGGTCGTGGAGACACACGAAACCAAGTACGTCATCATTCAGGAGCGGGAACTGAGCTACCGCTTCTATCTTCACCAACATCCGTTTGTGCAGCAACTCGCGCAGCGGTTGATCCGCAAGGGCACATCCGGCCTACAGGCCGCGGATACGGAATACGCGCGCGAGAACGCATCACTTCCCGACAGTATCCAGGTTGCTGTCGCGAAGAACACGACGCTGACAGTCCCCGCCGGGTCGCGAATCGCGCTTTTGACGAACGTGAACGCCACCGTCGCGGGCGCGCCCCTGACTCTGGAAGCCAACTTGGAGTTGAAAACAGCGGCGGCGGTCGCGGTCAAGCTGATCGATGGCACGAAGGCCACGCTGACTGATGGAATGACGGGAACACCCGCGCCCGGCACTGTCTTCACGCCAGCAGCCAACAGCAAGGCAGTGGTCTTCGCCGAGACGAAGATCGCGCTTAACGCCGCGACAGTCGCGACTCTTCCCAGTGGAACGCAGGCCACGCTTCCCGCCGGGACTCAGGTGTTGCTCGCGGGCGGGACGCTGCTTGTTCTCCCCAACGCCACCCCTGTCACGTTAATCAAGAGTGCGCGCAAGCCGGTGCTCTTCAAAGAGTTCTTCTCAGCGTACCAGCCGAACGAGGATCTTGTTCAGCATCCCTACCCCGTGAAGGATTTGGACTTCACATCACGCGGAGCGTACGCAGTCTACAACTGGGAGTTGTTCTTTCACGCTCCTCTGATGATCGCCATTCATCTGAGCAAGAATCAGCGATTCGCGGAGGCCCAGCGCTGGCTCCACTACCTGTTTGACCCGACCGATGACAGCGAGGGGCCTACACCGGAGCGATTCTGGAAAGTGCGGCCGTTCCACACCACTGATGTCAAGAAGATTGAAGAGATACTCGTCAATCTCGCGACCGGAGCGGACCCGGAACTGCGCGTCGAGACCATACGCAGTATTGAGGCGTGGAAGGATGCACCGTTCAGACCGCATGTCATCGCGCGCTACCGACAGCAGGCGTATATGTACAAGACTGTGATGGCCTATCTCGACAATCTGATTGCATGGGGTGATTCGCTATTTCGACAAGATACAGGCGAAGCCATCGACGAGGCGATGATGATATATGTGCTAGCCGCCAACATTCTCGGTCCGCGTCCACAACCAGTTCCCAAGAAAGGCACCGTGCGGCCACAAACATATGCAAACCTTCGAGACGATCTCACGCAGTTCGGCACCGTGATGCGGGACGTGGAGGCGGATGTTCCTTTCGATCTGATGCCGTTCCCAACGGATGATACCGGCGACAATGATCGCCTGGCGACGCTCAGAAGCCTTGGCAAAGCGCTCTACTTCTGCGTTCCACGCAACGACAAGCTTCTGAGTTACTGGGACACGGTCGCCGACCGGCTGTTCAAGATTCGCAACAGCCTCAACATTCAGGGTATCTTCCGCCAGCTCGCTCTCTTCGAGCCGCCGATTGATCCAGCGCTGTTGGCTCGCGCCGCGGCCGCGGGGCTGGATATCGGGGCAATTGTCAATGGTCTCAACCAACCGCTGCCGCTTGTGCGATTCCAGTTATTGGTGCAGAAGGCCGCGGAGATCGTTCAGGAAGTCAAGTCGCTGGGGAACAACCTGCTCTCGGCGATGGAGAAGGAAGACGGGGAGGCGCTGGCTATCTTGCGCGCCAAACACGAGCGCGTGGTGATGGAGTTGGTCGAGCATGTGAAGTACGGGCAGCTTCAGGAGGCGATCAAATCCCGCGAGGGCTTGCTCCAGACGCTGGCGCTGGCCGTTCAGCGCTACACGTATTTTGAGCGGCAACTCGGGAGGCAACCGGATGAGATTACCAAGTCGATTCCCGGACTGGGTGAGTTGGACAAGGACAGCTTGAACAAGATGAAGTTCGCCATGAAGGAGCCAGCGGTGATCCCACGCGAGGTTCCGATCGACATCGCGCAGGACCTAGGTGAGTCGGGCGGCAAGATCATGAGCAGTCACGAAGCTCTGGAAATGGAGAAACTGGCCGAAGCTCGCGATCTTCAAGATGTCGTGCAAGCTATCCAGTTGGGTGGTCAAGCAATCTCATTATTGCCGCAATTTGGTATCAAGTTTCACTTCTGGGGACTGGGCGGCGATGCCAACTATGGTGGGTTCAACCTCGGCAAGATTGCTCAGTTCGCGGCCAACGTCGCGAAAGCGCTCGCGGAGCGGAAAACCTATGAAGCTGGCAAAGCCGACAAGATCGGCGGCTATGCGCGCCGAGAGCAAGAGTGGGCGTACCAGAGCAGTCTGGTCGCGGGCGAAATCACCCAGATTTTTAAGCAATTGCGAGCCGCGCAGATTCGTGAAGCGCTCGCTGAACTGGAATTGAAGAACCACCGCCAGCAGATGAAGCACGCGGAGGAGATCAAGCGATTCCTCAATGAAGATGGCACCGAGAAGCTCGGCAAGAAAACCAACAAGTCGCTCTATACATGGATGAAGCGTGAAGTGAAGGGACTCTATTCACAGTGCTTCCAGTTTGCCTTCGACATTGCGAAGCGCGCGGAACGTGCCTTGCAACACGAACTGGGCAAGCCGGAGGCAACTTATCTTCAGTTTGGCTATCTCGCGGGCAAGGAGGGATTGCTCGCCGGGGAGAAACTCTATCTGGACGTCAAGCGGATGGAGATGGCCTATCACGAACTCAATCAGCGTGAGTATGAATTGACCAAGAGTGTCAGCTTGCTTCAGGTTGATCCGCTGGCGTTACTCGAACTGAGGAGAACGGGCCGCTGTACAGTTGGGCTTCCCGAATCGCTCTTCGACATGGATGGACCGGGGCACTACTTCCGTCGAATCAAGACAGTGGCTCTGAGTATTCCGTGTGTGACCGGTCCTTACGCGAGTGTGAACTGTACGTTAACGCTTCAGAAAAGCTCGATCCGTAAGACTCAGATTCTTCGCGATAAAGTGTATGTCCGCGAGGACGCGGAGGATGACCGCTTCACGGATTACTTTGGCAGTCTCCAGTCGATTGTTACCAGTTCCGCGCAGAACGATAGCGGGCTATTCGAGACGAACCTACGTGACGAGCGCTACCTGCCGTTCGAGAATTCGGGCGTCATCAGCGAGTGGCAACTTCAACTCCCCGCGGACCCCAGCAAGAAGGATCCGTGCCAGTTCGATTACGAGACGATCAGCGATGTGATCTTCCATATCCGGTACACGGCCCGCGAAGGTGGCGGCTTGCTCCGAGCCGGCGCGGTGGCACAACTCAAGGAGTTCATCAAGAGCGCGGAGGCGAGCGGCTGCGTGCGGTTGTTCTCGGTGCGTCACGAATTCCCGACTCAGTGGGCGAGTTTCCAGGGTCAAACACCGGCCGCCAACGAGCGATTCGCGCTCAATCTCAAGCTGCGCCCGGAACACTACCCGTTCTGGAGTCAGGGGCGCTTGAATACACTCGCGCGTGTGGAAGTTCTCGCGCGGACCGACCTGGCGACCCTGGACATCTTCGACAAACTGGAGAAGGCCGACACGACGAAGAAGGGGGATCTGACAAAGGACGCGGATCTGGGGAACCTGTTCCGCGGCCAATTGACGGTGGGCTTGCCCGCGACACCGGTCGGCGAACTGAAGCTGTTTTTTGACAGCAAGGCGCTCGCCGATCTCTGGGTTCTCGTGAAGTGGAGCGAGTAGGTCAAAGTAGGACAGGCTGGACACCTGTCTCGCGTTATCGGAGCCGCGACCGTCAGGGCGCGCTGAACGAAGATCGCTCCCTGACGGGCGCGGCTCCGATTCTCAACGACAGGCTGGAAGCCTGTCCTACGACGAGCCTGTCCTCCGAAGAGAAGAAGTCACTTGCGCTCGCTACTCCTCGTGCATTTCCAGCGTAACCGCCACCACAACCGGCGCGGTGATGTCCGTTCCCTTCACGAATTCGATCTTCTCAATCTTGTCCTTGAGCTTCGGTTCGATCTTCAGGTATCGCACCTGTCGGCCGCGGAGGTCGAAGGCGTGCTTGGAGCCGGGCACATCCACTTTCTTGATGTAGTCCGCGAAGTGTTCGCCGTTCTTCAAGTCGTGATCTTCGGTCTTCCCACCCGCGTAGTGAATGCGGACGGTCATCGACACCGTTCCCTTCTCGCTGTACGGGAATCCCCAGCCGCTCACTCCGCTTAACAGGTGAATCGCCTTCGCCGGTGTGTTGCACGGCAAACCGACGGACTTCGGCATCTTCGCCGCGACCGGTCCCTCCTTGCTATTGAGAAGGATCACATTGGGAACCTTGTCTCCCTGCGGGTCAACGAGTGTGAATGGAACTCCGTCGAACGTCTTCGGCTTCCAGTCCGTGAACACCAGCCGCTCGACGGCCGCGGTCTCGTTGTAGAACATCCCCTTGGTGCTCACGATGGTCGCTGCCTTGTCGAGCGGAAGCGGGAAGTATTTCCCCTTCTGCGTGAGGAATTCCAATAGCGCGGTCATGTCCTTCACGTTGATGTTCTTCGCAATTCCTTCGGGCATCAGCGACTTGTTGGTTGCGACCAAGTCCGCGATGTTCTCCCGCAGGATGGAGTGCTTCTTCCCCTCCGCGTCGATCACTTCCACCGAGGTCTTCGATTCGGACGCGAGCATTCCCAGGAGCACGGTGTCATCCGTCTTGAGGACTCGATAGAGCCGGAAGTTGCCTTCCACACTCCGCGATGGGTCGAGGACGTGGATGAGCAACTCTTCCTTCGGGTGAACCGCGAAGCCTGATAAGTCCGGGCCGATATTCTCGCCCTCTCCTCCGAACTTGTGGCACTTCGCACACTGATTCTTGAACACCAGCTTCCCCGCGGCGACATCACCCTTGTCCTTCACGGCCGCCGCGAACTCGTCAATCACCTTCTGACGATCCGGACTGGGGAGAGCTCCTCCGCGCTTGAGAATGGCGAGTGCTACCTTGCGGATTCTCACGTCTGGGTGGTTGGCCAGGGCTATTCGGAAGTCGAAGCTGGGTGGTATAGCCAGGGAATGGCCTTCTCGGGGCCGGCGGCGATCTCGCGTGTGGCGGCGGCGATGCTCGGTGTGCC
>JAKEEV010000702.1 GCA_022616395.1 Planctomycetia bacterium
CTTCGAGTAGTCGTGTGGGCCGTCGAAGATCGCGTGTTGCACGTTGTCCGGCTTGCCGAGCAGTTTGTAGACGGGCTTGGCGAGCGCCAGTGATTTCTTCGCCTCGCCCACGGAGAACTGAATGCCGTCTTTGGTCGCGTTCATCACCATCAGCGCTCGCGGAGCGGTGAGCGCGAGCACTCCCCACTCTTCCGTGAACTTCAGCGCGCCGGGAACCACTTCGCACATGCAGCACGCGACTCCCAGATACGCCTGATAGTTACCCACCGAACACACAGGCACGACGCACTTGAAGCGCTTGTCCCAGGCGCCCGCGTACATCGTCTGGTTGCCTCCGCCGCTGGCTCCCGTGATGCCGATCTTGGTCTTGTCCACTTCGGGGCGTGTTTCGAGGTAATCGACCGCGCGCGTGTTCTCGTACACCTGAAGCCCCGATAGCGGCAAGCCGAGCGGAAGGAGTGTCGCTGCGGTCATGTCGCCGTGATATTCGCCGAGTGCTGTTCCCACACCGCGTTCGCCCGCGCCGAACGCATCCACGCACAGCACCACGAAGCCGAGCTTCGCGGCCCCGATGCAACGCGACTGCACAACCGGGTCTTGCTTCGCTCCGCGCCAGTGTCCGTGAACCATGAGGATCGCCGGCGCCGGCTTCTTCTTCGCGCCGTCGGGAATGTAAAGGTTCGCGGTCATGCGGACGCCGGGCCGCGTCTGAAACGTGATCTTCTCGACGGTGTAGCCGGCGCGCTTGAGCGGTTCGCCATGCTGCTTCGGGTCAAGGTCGCACGGCTTCGAGAGGAAGCACGCCTCTCCGCCCCACGCCGCGAACAGATTCTTCCGCAACTCGGCTTCCTGCTTCGTCCACTCTTCGACTGTCGCGGGCGGCTTGTCATTCTTCCGCAACTCCGCGGCCTGCTTGCGAATGAACTCCAGATACTGCTTGTTCGGAGGAACTTCATCCGCTGCGGGCATGGCAGGAACCGCGACGACCAGCGCGACAAGCGAGAGTGCAGCAACACGCGACATGGGATCACCGGGGGAGGAAGCGAGGGCGGATGAGTTATACCCGAGTGGGTTGATTGTTTTATGTGTTGTGTCAGCAGCGGGGATCAGTGCTGGCGTGTGAGGGGGTGGCGTTCCCCTCCCCCCGCCACCCCCCTGTGTTCTGTTTTCTCTCTTTCGCCTGTGTTTTGTGGGGTTAGGTGCGTTTTGGAGAGGGCCATGTGGCCTTTATCGCGACCAAACGCTGGGATTCATGGGGTTTATAAAGGCCACCCCCTGGCCTCGATGCCTGACGCTTCCCTGGCGATTGGCTGGTGCTTGGCTTGCGCTTGGGTGGGGTTGCCGGCGCGCAGGAAGGTCGGTCCGACGTGCCGGTTCCCTCTACCCCCAATTCTGCGTGATTACTGTACAAAAGTCAAGTACCTAATCGGATTTTGCGTTCCCGGCGGCCTCCCCAAGCGAGACGCTTTCCCGAACATTTGGTTATGTGAGGGACAGCGTCGAGCGGGACGAGCAGGCGGTGGCTTGCTTTGACTTTTGGTTAAGGCGAAGCCAGACACCGCCGGAACTCAACCGTGGAAACGAATCAATCCGATTGCGTATGACAGTGTGACGATGAGGACCGGAAGGTGCAATGGGGTAACTGGATCGCTCCTCAACCGAATTCGTGTTCTAGATTCCTGTCGTGGCTGAATTGAGGGCATCGGGATGCTTGCGCATGAATCGGATACTCCGGGCGGAGACGCTGTTCTTTCTGCTGACGTGGATCGGCCTGACGGTCGCGTTTCGTGACCGCGGGTTCTACGATCCCGGTTCGCTGTGGCACGTCAAGGTCGGCGAAATCATTCTTGATCGCGGGATGCCGCAGACGGACCCGTTCAGCTACACGTTTGAAGGGCAGAAGTGGGTGCCTCAACAGTGGGGCGGCGAAATCCTCATGGCGCTCGCTCACCGAGCCGGTGGACTCGACACGATGCTGCTCGGTTTCGCCGTGTGCGTGGCATTCATTTACACGCTCATCTTCCGCAGAGCGGTGCAAGGAGGAATGGGGCCGATTCTCGCGGGCGTGATGGTCGGCGGCGTGCTGTTCGTCGGCGCGTTC
>JAKEEV010000703.1 GCA_022616395.1 Planctomycetia bacterium
GTTCTGTCCGAACAAAACTGTCCGCAGTGCAACGGAACCGGAGCCAAGCCCGGCACTCAGCCCGCAACCTGCCGCCGCTGTCGTGGCCAGGGCTTCGAGGTCGCGGATACCGGATTTGGCATCACCACGCGGTTTCGCTGTCGTGGATGTAACGGACGCGGATCGGTTATCACCGACCCGTGCCCAAAGTGTCGCGGAGCCGGCCGAGTGGAGGTTCGCGAGCCTGTCACCGTCCCCATCCCGGCGGGCGTGGACACAGGCAACCGCTTCGTATACCCCGGAGCGGGTCACGCGGGCGAACCGGGCGCGCCGCGCGGTGATTTGGAACTGGTCATTCGCGTTCGCGACCACAAGATATTCACCCGCGACGGACACAACCTGATCTGCCAGTGCCCAATCAGCTTTGCCCGCGCAGCGCTCGGCGGACCAATTGAACTGACGACGCTCACCAACCAGAAGATCACCGTTGAGGTGCCCAGAGGAAGCCAGACACACAGCGTCGTGCGAGTACCCGGCCACGGCATGTCGAACCTCGACGATTCGCGACGCAAGGGCGATCTGCTCGTGCAGTTCGTGGTCGAAACACCCACGAAGTTGACCCCGGAGCAGGAGGAACTGTTCCGCAAACTCGCGGAACTGGAAGGCACAACGCCACCTACACCCAAGAAGGGACTTCTCGGCAAATTGAAGGATCTGATTACCGGCGACGCCCCTCCAAATGAAGAGAAGAAGTAATCAGTCATCAGTAATCAGTGAGCAGTGATCAGTTTCCAGGCAGTGGCTCGATCACTGATGACTGATGACTGTTCACTGATTACGGTTTGCTGCCTCTGAACTCAGGGTTTCAGCCGATGCCTGAAGAGACAACTAACGCAATTCCGGTTGACGCCGAAACTGGCGAGTTGGCTGCCGTGCGCGCCAAGTTGGCCGCGACCGAGCAGGAGTTAGCCAACTACAAGCTGAAGCTGGCCGACTTCGACAACGCTCGCAAGCGGATGTTGCGCGACGCGGAGATCGAGCGAAAGTACGCGGTCGAACCTCTGGCCCGCGATCTGCTCGAAGCGCTGGACAACCTCGATCGCGCGCTGGCAGCCGCGAAGAAGGCCGGCGACACTGGTCCGCTTGCCGTGGGGGTGTCGGCGACCGCAACAAAGTTCCTGGATGTGTTCAAGCGGCATGGCATCACGCGCCTTGAGTGCGCGCCTGGGACTGTATTCGACCCGAACTTGCATCAGGCCGTGACGCAGCAACCCAGTAGCGAGTTCGAGCCGGGACAGGTGGTTCAGGTGCTTCAACAAGGCTTCGTGCTACATGACCGCGTATTACGCCCGGCGTCGGTCATCGTCGCCTCCGGCGCCGAGTAGGCGAAGGGCCGGCGTGAGCCGGCTGGTGGTTTCACCGTCGGCCTAACAGCTCGACGCTCCCCGGCCAGCTTCCACCGACCGTTCGCCAAGACACCAGCCGGCTCACGCCGGCCGTTCGCCAGGATTACTATGCCCACTTACGACTACCAGTGTGATGCCTGCGGCCATCGGTTCGGCGAGCGGCAATCCTTCTCGGACCCACCGCTGACAAAGTGCCCGGAGTGCAAGAAGAACAAACTGGAGAGACTTTTCGGCAGTGGTGGCGCGGTGATTTTCAAGGGCGCGGGCTTTTATGAGACCGACTATCGCCGAGCCGGTCAGCCCGCGGAGACAAGCGAACCGGCAAAACCGGAAACGACCGAGGTGAAGCCAGACGCGAAGCCCGAGTCGCCAAAACCTGCAACCGATGGTTCCGCGAAAGGTGAATCCAAGAGCACCGGTATATCGAAAAAGAAGGGCAAGTAAGCCGGTTCGGTGAGTCGCGGGCAACAGGGTTAAACCGGTTGCATGGAGAATTCCCGAAGTTGGGGCGAGGCCGAACCGATGAGTAAGGTGCAGTGTCCGATCTGTAGCGCAGCGATGGCGGGAAGCTGGCAGGAGTACCCGGATTATCCGTTTTGCTCCGCGCGCTGCCGCAAGATCGACCTCGGACGGTGGCTGAAGCAGGAGTATCGAGTCCCTGCCCCCGCCCCGCCCGATGATCGCTCCACACCCGGTGAGGGTGAAGCGAACTGATACTGCTTGCAGTTCAGCCGGCCGATCCTCCGGCCGATTCACGATAGATAACGAAGGCCGCGTGTCGCGACACGCGGCCTTCGTTATCTATCGTGAATCGGCCGGAGGATCGGCCGGCTGAACTGCAAGCAGTATCAGTTCGCTTCACCCTCACCGGGTGTGGAGCGATCATCGGGCGGGGCGGGGGCAGGGACTCGATACTCCTGCTTCAGCCACCGTCCGAGGTCGATCTTGCGGCAGCGCGCGGAGCAAAACGGATAATCCGGGTACTCCTGCCAGCTTCCCGCCATCGCTGCGCTACAGATCGGACACTGCACCTTACTCATCGGTTCGGCCTCGCCCCAACTTCGGGAATTCTCCATGCAACCGGTTTAACCCTGTTGCCCGCGACTCACCGAACCGGCTTACTTGCCCTTCTTTTTCGATATACCGGTGCTCTTGGATTCACCTTTCGCGGAACCATCGGTTGCAGGTTTTGGCGACTCGGGCTTCGCGTCTGGCTTCACCTCGGTCGTTTCCGGTTTTGCCGGTTCGCTTGTCTCCGCGGGCTGACCGGCTCGGCGATAGTCGGTCTCATAAAAGCCCGCGCCCTTGAAAATCACCGCGCCACCACTGCCGAAAAGTCTCTCCAGTTTGTTCTTCTTGCACTCCGGGCACTTTGTCAGCGGTGGGTCCGAGAAGGATTGCCGCTCGCCGAACCGATGGCCGCAGGCATCACACTGGTAGTCGTAAGTGGGCATAGTAATCCTGGCGAACGGCCGGCGTGAGCCGGCTGGTGTCTTGGCGAACGGTCGGTGGAAGCTGGCCGGGGAGCGTCGAGCTGTTAGGCCGACGGTGAAACCACCAGCCGGCTCACGCCGGCCCTTCGCCTACTCGGCGCCGGAGGCGACGATGACCGACGCCGGGCGTAATACGCGGTCATGTAGCACGAAGCCTTGTTGAAGCACCTGAACCACCTGTCCCGGCTCGAACTCGCTACTGGGTTGCTGCGTCACGGCCTGATGCAAGTTCGGGTCGAATACAGTCCCAGGCGCGCACTCAAGGCGCGTGATGCCATGCCGCTTGAACACATCCAGGAACTTTGTTGCGGTCGCCGACACCCCCACGGCAAGCGGACCAGTGTCGCCGGCCTTCTTCGCGGCTGCCAGCGCGCGATCGAGGTTGTCCAGCGCTTCGAGCAGATCGCGGGCCAGAGGTTCGACCGCGTACTTTCGCTCGATCTCCGCGTCGCGCAACATCCGCTTGCGAGCGTTGTCGAAGTCGGCCAGCTTCAGCTTGTAGTTGGCTAACTCCTGCTCGGTCGCGGCCAACTTGGCGCGCACGGCAGCCAACTCGCCAGTTTCGGCGTCAACCGGAATTGCGTTAGTTGTCTCTTCAGGCATCGGCTGAAACCCTGAGTTCAGAGGCAGCAAACCGTAATCAGTGAACAGTCATCAGTCATCAGTGATCGAGCCACTGCCTGGAAACTGATCACTGCTCACTGATTACTGATGACTGATTACTTCTTCTCTTCATTTGGAGGGGCGTCGCCGGTAATCAGATCCTTCAATTTGCCGAGAAGTCCCTTCTTGGGTGTAGGTGGCGTTGTGCCTTCCAGTTCCGCGAGTTTGCGGAACAGTTCCTCCTGCTCCGGGGTCAACTTCGTGGGTGTTTCGACCACGAACTGCACGAGCAGATCGCCCTTGCGTCGCGAATCGTCGAGGTTCGACATGCCGTGGCCGGGTACTCGCACGACGCTGTGTGTCTGGCTTCCTCTGGGCACCTCAACGGTGATCTTCTGGTTGGTGAGCGTCGTCAGTTCAATTGGTCCGCCGAGCGCTGCGCGGGCAAAGCTGATTGGGCACTGGCAGATCAGGTTGTGTCCGTCGCGGGTGAATATCTTGTGGTCGCGAACGCGAATGACCAGTTCCAAATCACCGCGCGGCGCGCCCGGTTCGCCCGCGTGACCCGCTCCGGGGTATACGAAGCGGTTGCCTGTGTCCACGCCCGCCGGGATGGGGACGGTGACAGGCTCGCGAACCTCCACTCGGCCGGCTCCGCGACACTTTGGGCACGGGTCGGTGATAACCGATCCGCGTCCGTTACATCCACGACAGCGAAACCGCGTGGTGATGCCAAATCCGGTATCCGCGACCTCGAAGCCCTGGCCACGACAGCGGCGGCAGGTTGCGGGCTGAGTGCCGGGCTTGGCTCCGGTTCCGTTGCACTGCGGACAGTTTTGTTCGGACAGAAC
>JAKEEV010000704.1 GCA_022616395.1 Planctomycetia bacterium
TTCAGGCCGAACTCGCGAACGAGCCGGCCGAGTGTGTACGCATCGTCGCGCAGTTCGGAGGCTTTCACCGGGACAGTTGGCGCGCTGGTCGTCAACCAGGGAGCCATGAGCTTCGTTCCAACACCGAGCGCGGCAGGAATGCTTCGCAAGAAGCCCATCACGCCTCCCGTCGCCTGTTCCTGAAGTCCCTTCAGATACATTCCCGGTCCGCGACAGCCCACCACCGCGATGAACGCCTTCAGCACGTCGTTCGCGCCCTCGCCGATGGTGTTAATGCGAGCGTCTCGCATCCAGCGCTCGATGGGGTATTCGCTGAAGTAGCCCTTCCCGCCCCACACTTGAAGCGTGTCGTTCACGATAGTCCAGAGATGTTCCGTCGAGAACACTTTCAGGATGGCGGTTTCCAGCATGTAGTCCGGCGCGTTGCTGTCGATGAACGCGGCACACTCCGCGGTGGCCGCTTCCATCGCGAAGCAGTGAGCGGCAGCGAACGCAATCTTCTTCTGAACGAGGTGGAACTCCGCGAGAGGCTGCTGAAACTGCACGCGCTTCTTGGCGTGTTCGGTCATCGCCTTGATGCACGCCTTCGCGTGTCCGGTGCAAGTCGCTCCGAACGTCACGCGGCCGTAGTTGAGCACCGTGAGAGCGGCTTGCAGTCCGCGCCCGAGTTGCCCGAGTATGTTCTCCTTCGGCACGCGCATGTTGTTGAAGCGCATCTTGCCGGTCGCGGTTCCTCGAATGCCGCACTTCGGAGCGCGAGCTTCAACCACCTCGAAGCCCGGCATGTCGGGCGTAACCAGAAATGCAGTTACTTTTCCCTTGGGATTTGATGGGTCAGGCGTGCGAGCCATCACAGTGAGGATGTGAGCGATTCCGCCATTGGTGATGTAATGCTTCGTGCCGTTGAGAATGTACGCGCTTCCGTCTTCGGTTGGTGTCGCGGTGGTTTGCACGTTGCCCGCATCGGAACCGGCTTCTGGTTCGGTGAGCGCGAAAGCGCAGAGCTTCGAGCCGTCGTAGAGACCCGGCAGCCACTTCGCCTGCTGTTCCTTCGTGCCGAACAGACAGAGCGCACGAACGCCGATGCTGTGGTGAGCGTTCACGAACACCGCGACGCTCGCATCATGCCCACCAAGAATCTCCATCGTCTTCAAATACTGCTGCTGACCGAAGCCCAGCCCGCCGTACTCGGTCGGAATCGTGATCTTGTACATGCCGATGTCCGCAAGCCCCTTCACCACTTCATCTGGGATGCGGGCTTCGCGGTCGATCTTCATGTGGTCGATGTGAGCATCCGCGAACGCTCGCACCTTCGCGGCTATCTCGTCGGCCGCGACCTGCTTCTCTGGCGAAAGCGTCGGGTAGGGGAAAAGCAACTCACTCTTGAATCGACCAAAGTAGAGCGCCTTGGCGAAGCCGACATCCGAGCCAGCGATCAGCTCTTCGACTTCCTTTTTCTGCTCCGCGATCTGCTGTGCGGTGAGAGCCATTGGTTAAACTCCGGTAATTCCGCTGGGAGGAGAGGAAAAAGCGTGATAGCCGTGATGCCGTATTGTAGCTCCTTTCTCAAGTGGAATTACATGGCACTCCAGACAGAACTCCTGAGAATCTGAACATCAGGAAGTGCGTACAATACCCTCGCTTCCACCCGGCGTGGGTGGCCCGGCGATTTCCTCCGTTGATTCGACTTCTCCCGGAGCCGTGCTTTGAAACCGACTGCCGTTTGCAACGACAACAACCTTCCACCGAACCAGCTTCCGCCATTGCCCATCGATCATGAGCGACTGCGTCGCGCGGTGAGAGAGCTACTGGCCGCGGTGGGCGAAGACCCGGATCGCGAAGGCTTGCTCGACACGCCCGACCGAGTCGCGCGGATGTACGCGGAGATCTTCGCGGGCTTACACACCGACCCGGCCGTGTTCCTTCAGAAGACATTCACGCAGAAGCACGACGAGATGGTGCTGGTGAAGGACATCGAGTTCGCTTCGTGCTGTGAACATCACCTCTTGCCCTTTGTTGGCAAGGCACACATCGCGTACTTACCGAACGGGCAAATCGTCGGCCTGTCAAAGCTCGCCCGCGTGGTGGATGCTGTTGCTCGCCGGCCGCAGGTGCAAGAACGCATGACCGAGGAGATCGCGGACCTCATCATGACTCACCTCAAGCCTCGCGGAGTCGGTGTCATTATCGAAGCGAGTCACTCGTGCATGACGATTCGCGGAGTTCGCCAGCCGTCGTCGATGACGATCACCAGTTCGATGCGCGGCGGCTTCCTCGACCACCCGCCCACACGAGCCGAAATGCTCTCGCTGGTCTTCAGGAAGTAGTAGGAATCAGGGAAGAATCAGACTCGCACTGCTGGTATTCTGAACGCCACAAGCCCGAATGTTGACTGCGGAATGCTGTGCTCGATACCAAGCAAATCACCGACGACCTCCGCGACTCGTTCCGCGGGCGGCTACACTTCGACCCGCTGACGCGCGGACTCTACGCGACCGATGCCAGTCCGTTTCAGATTACACCGCTGGCGGTCGCGGTGCCCGAAGACGCAGAAAGCGTCTCGGCGATTGTCCGATGCTGCCACGTTCACGCCATACCCATCATTCCGCGAGGAGCAGGGACTGGCTTCGCGGGTGAATCGCTTGGTCCCGGTGTCTCGCTCGATCTGAGCGTTCACTTCCGCAACATTTTGAAGATCGAAGCCGACACCGCGACAGTTCAGCCGGGCGTTGTGCTCGACGAACTCAACGCGGCTCTCGCGAAAGTTGGCAGACGGTTCGCCCCGGACCCGGCCAGTTCCGCGACTTGCACTCTCGGCGGAATGGTCGCGACAAACGCAAGCGGCAGCAA
>JAKEEV010000705.1 GCA_022616395.1 Planctomycetia bacterium
ATGCCGCTCGTCGGTCCGGTCAAACCCGTTAGCCCAGAACCGCCAAGTCCTCATCCGCTCCCTCCGCCCGCGCCAGTGGGGATCGAAATGAAGAAGACAGGCTGGCAACCCAACGGCAAGATCCGCGTCCCGAACGTGACCGAGCCGGACATGCTCGAGCCTCAGGACATGACACGCCGCCTGCTCTACTTGGCGGAAACCACCGAGGCGCTGAAGAAAGATACCGACACCGTGACGGCGTTCGCCACCGACCGGGCGATGGTTCTCGGTACGGCGATGGATGGTGTGTTCCATCGTCGATTCGTGCAGATCGGCGGGCCGGAAGTGGCTCTCGGCCCGCCACAGGGAAGGATTTCACCAGCGACAATCGAGGCGTTCGCCATTCAGCGCATCCGAGCCACGGTGAACCCAACGCCTCCGCTCATCGTCCGCGAATACGCAGCCCCGCGACCATCGCTTCCGCCATTGCCCAACGCGGCCGATTCGCCAGACACAATCCTTTGGCAGCCCATCATCGTGCTACCCACCGATGGCAAGACGACGATCCCCTTTTCGCTCGGCAACGCCAAGGGCGGCTATCAGGTTGTCGTTGCCGGTCACACACCAGACGGCAGGCTCGGCGCGTATCGCGAAATCATCCCCGTTGTGCCGCCAAAAACGGTTCTGCCGACTGCTCCGCTCACGCCGGTTGCACCTCCTCCTCAACCTCTGCCGTAACGAAAGCACTTCATCCAACCTTCCACGCACCCCGCGGTGAGCGCTTCGCTCTTCGCGCGCCGATGCGTGTATTTGGTCATTGGTCATTGGTCATTAGTCATTAGTCATTGGTCATTGGTTCGGTCTCTGGCATCCTCCGAACGATCCCTGACAGCAAACCGGACCAATGACCAACGACCAATGACCAATGACCAATGACCAACACGGAGGAACCGCATCATGCTCTACCGCGGGCTGTGGTCGATGATTCTGGTGTGTGTATTCCTGCCGGGTGTGGGGCACGCGCAGCACAAGCATATCCACGGGGGATACGGCCACGGTCCGCGTGTCGCTCCTGAATGGAGTTATCCCAACCTCTCCGGTGGCCCGTTCATCGCGTATGCCGGCCCTCCTCCGTTCTCCGGGTTCGGTTATCCTGGCTACGGCTATCCCGGTTTCGGCTACCCCGGCTATTACTGGCCCGGCTACTTCGGTTACTCCGGCCGCGCGGGGAGTTCGTGGTCGAACGGATTGAGCCTTTACGGTCCGCCGGTGCCGACCTACGCCCCACTGCCGGGCGTCTTCGGCAACGATGATCTTGTGCGTCAGTGGAAAGCAGTCGTTGCACCGGGCTTCGCCGGTTACAACATCATCGGCATCTACTCCCCGTATCCGCGTGCCCGACGGCCAACCGTCGCCGTGTGGCCCGTGGTGGAATCGATCACCACAGCGCCCGTAGCGCCAATCGAGCCAGCAAAGCAAGGGGGATGTCTCTTCCTTTCCGTGAAGCTTCCTCAGCCCGCGGCCGAAGTGCTCGTTGATGGCGTCAAGACCGTGCAGACCGGAACCGACCGCATCTTTGAATCGCCACCGCTCGAAGCCGGGCGAACTTACAAGTACACGCTCACGGCTCGGTGGGTGGAACGCGGAGAGGTGCTGGAAGTGACACGCATAGTCACCGGCACACCGGGCGAAGTCGTCCGCGTGGACTTCACCGCTCCGGTCGTGACAACGGGGAAGTAAGAGAGGAATAGCCACAAAAAAGCACAAAAAGCACAAAGGAAGACAGAAAACAGAAGATGATTTGAACTCTCCTTCTGTATCTTGGTTTTCTTTTGTGCCCTTTGTGCTTGTTTGTGGCCATTCTGGCTTCTGCTTCACGCCAGAACCTTCTCGACCAGTTCGCCATGAACATCGGTCAGGCGCATGTCGCGGCCGCCGAAACGATATGTCAGCTTCTTGTGGTCGAAGCCAAGCAAGTGCAGAGCGGTTGCGTGTAAGTCGTGGACTTGCACCTTGTCCTTGATCGCGTGATAGCCGAACTCATCGGTCTCGCCGACCACAACTCCCCCCTTCACGCCTCCACCCGCCAGCCACATCGAGAAGCCGTAAGGGTTGTGGTCGCGGCCATCGCTTCCTTGGGCGACCGGAGTTCGGCCAAACTCGCCTCCCCAGATCACCAGAGTCTCTTTGAGTAAGCCGCGACGCTTCAGATCGGTGAGCAGAGCCGCGATGGGCTTGTCCACCGCCCGCGCGTTGTCCTCGTGGCCCTTCTTCAAGTTGGAATGCTGATCCCAGCGGTCGTGGCCGAGGTTCTGGCAAAGCAACTCAACAAAGCGCACCCCGCGTTCGATGAGTCTGCGCGCGAGGAGGCACTGCCGGCCGAATGTCTCCGTCTTCTTGTCATCGAGGCCGTAGAGCTTTTTCGTTTCGTCTGTTTCCTTCGAGAGGTCGGCCAGTTCCGGCACCGCCTTCTGCATTCGGAAAGCAAGTTCGTAGTTGGCAATCGCGGCTTCGAGCGCATCCGCATCACCCCCGCCCTTGCGGGCGAGGTTCGCCGAGTCGAGCTTGCGAAGCAGGTCGCGTTTGGCTTTTTGGGTCTTTGCGCTCTCGCCGGTGGGTGGTGTGATGTCCGCGACTGGGTGCGCGCCGTGACGGAAGAGCGAACCTTGATTCGCGGCCGGTAGGAAGCCATTGCCGAAGCAATCGATTCCGCCCGGCGGGATCATTCCGCTTCCAAGCACGATGAAGCCGGGCAAGTCGCGGCTCTCGCTGCCCAATCCGTAAGTGACCCACGAGCCGAAGCTCGGTCGCCCCTGCTGGCCGTGGCCGCTGTGCCAGAAATAGTTCGCGTTGGTGTGTTCGGAGAAGTTGGAGACCATCGAGCGGATCACCGCGAGGTCATCCGCGCATTCGCCGACGTGCGGGAACAGATCGCTGACCGGCAAGCCGCACTCGCCGTACTTCTTGAACTTCCACGGGCTGGCGAGCGTGTTGCCGATGTTGTTGAACTGAGTCGGTTCGACCTTCGCGGGGAAGGGTTTGCCGTGGAACTTGTCGAGCGCGGGCTTGGGGTCGAAGGTATCGACTTGGCTCGGCCCGCCGTCCATGAACAGGAAGATGACGGACTTCGCCTTCGGCGCGAAGTGTGGTTTTTTGGGCGCGAAGGGATCGGGCGAGCCGGGCACGTTCGCCGGTTTCTCGCTGGCGCGTCCGTCTTCAGCAAGAAGCGCCGCGAGCGCGGCCGCTCCGAACCCATTGGCGGTTCGGAGCAGCAACTCGCGGCGCGAAAGTCGACGAAACATGCGGATTGTTCCTTCGGCTAATCAATCACGGGCGGTACGATACCCTTTTTTCCACCGCCCTTCCCGTCCCCCTTCTCCTTGGGCATCGGGGCTTCCGGGAACGGGAATTTGCCGCCGGGTCCGGGGAACGGAACAGGCCCCGGCACATCCAGGTTGAACACTTCGCCTCCATTGCGAGTGACGGCGGCTTTCAGAGTTTGGGGCGACAGGTTGCCCAAAGCAAGCCAGCGCACCGAGCCATCGCCCATCGCCACGTTACATCCCATCTGCCCCGGCAGTGCAAGAATCGCGGGCGTGATGTCGTCGGTGAACTCAATGTCATCTGGCTTTGTCCAGATCACCGGCGCTCCTCCACCGATAATCATAATCGTGTTCGAGGTTCCGTCGGCGAACTGTGCCAGACTGAACTTCTTGTCGCGCTCGAACGCGGCCCCGTTGCCAACGAACACCTTGTAGCGCGTCTGGCCCACCGGGTCGGTGACCAGCGGGCTTGCGTAAATCTTGGGCATCTGCTCGATCAGCTTTTTGTTGTTCTCGCTGTCCCACGGTTCATCGAGCTTGAACTGCTTGTACAGAGCCTGTTGCTCGATGTACGGCAACAGGTGAACGCGCCAGCTTAACCCACCGGGCTTGTTCGGTGCGCCCTGTGGTTGCAGCCAGGCGGGTTGCGGGAGCGTCCCCGTCGCGTCGTGGTGGAAATGCATCGCGAGGGCGAGCTGTTTGAGGTTGTTGCTATCCTGCATTCGGGCCGCGGATTCGCGGACCTTCTGAGTGGCGGGCAAGAGCAGCGCGAGCGATGCGGCCGCGGTCGTAGCGTAGAGCGAACTGACCGAGGGCACCTTCGGTGTGAGGATCACTTCACTCCCCTCACGCCGAAGCGGTGGATCGGCGAGCCACTCATCGAGTGAGTTAATTGATCCCAAGCCGACCAGCCCCATGATCGCTTCCGGCAGATCCTTGAACGGTCGCGGTTTCGGCTGGCCTTCCTTCCCCTTGAGCATCTTCTCCATCATTTCCTTGGGGCTGGGGCTTCCCGCGCTTGATTCGGTCAGCTTCTTGCGGGCAAACGCGGCCATGCCTCTCAGCGCCTTCTCGCCGGCTTCCGCTGCGGCTTCGTCCTTGTACTTCGCCCGGATGTCGAACTTGCTCTCCTCGCCCAGAGAGAATCCGATCGACATGGCCTCCGCCTTCAGCACCGTTTGAAGATCCTTCAGGACCGGTTTGAATTCCTCCGATTGAGTCTCGAAATCCTTCGGTGTGAATTCGAGCACGCCCATGTTGAGCGCTGCGACGATGTGTCGGCCGCCCTCGGCCGCTTGCTGGATCGCGGAGGCCAGCGGACCCTCCTTCTTGCCCATCTTGGTGAGGAATTGGCTGACCGAAGGGCCAGTGCCAAGCACAAGCACCGTGTCGCTGGGGAAGTAAGCCGCCACGCCCGCGTTCGCGTCCTCCCAATACTCCTTGTCGGCAACCTTCTTCGCCACCGCGGCCTTCAGGTGGGAAGAGCGGATCGCGGAGGCGTCGAAGGGCGTCTTGAATGTGAGGATGACCACCGCGCCCGTGTCACCCGTTGGCAACGGGAAGGGAGCATTGAGGAAGTTATCAGCCGGTGGTGGAGGCGGAGGAGGCGGCAGAGGTTGAACCTTCGGCTGGCCTCCCTTGCCTCCCTTACCTCCCTTCTTCGCTTGTGGCGGAGGTGGAGGAGGCGGAGGAGGAGGAAGTTTGATGAACACGACCGTCATGCGGTCGATGCTCGATGGTGCTGGCACGAAGCTCTCGTCGAGCGTCTTGAGCGCTTCCGGGCCGGCCTTCTCGACGATCTTGCGGAACTCGGCGAAGTCCTCCGTGAGCCACATGTCGCGCAGGCGGATGTGAACGAACCCGGATGCATCCGCCGGGACCATGTTCAGTTCTTCCGCGGGGCCAAGTCGCGGGCCGCCGGGAATCCCGGCTTTCCCTCGCTTGAGAAGGTACACCGTCCCCGCGCCGACCGCGCCGCCGAACAACAAGCCGATCAGCAACATGACGGCAGCTCGCCCACCGTGCCGTTTCAACAACCCGCGAAACATGGTGGAACTCCACAACAGGGGAATGTGGTTGCCAGATAAAACAAAGCCCGTGGGCAGTTGCCCACGGGCTTGCCTGGGAATGAGTGTACCCGAAGCGGAGCGTCTTGCAAAGTAGCCCACTGCTGTGAGGTGCAGTAATCGTTTCTGGCACTGAAGACAACCCAGCCGGCGTTAGCCGGCTGGGTCAAACCTCGCCAAAGCCCCGTCGAACCGCCGGCGTGAGCCGGCTGGGTGAATCGCGCCCAACGCCAACATCCATTACCACACCCACTGCTGTGCGGCGGATTCTGGAGTGTGGTCCGCTCGCTCCGCGAGCGGTTCGCCAAGAATTGCTCAGTCTCTCTTTTCTTCTCACGAAGAAACACTCACCGGAAGTCCGGGCCGATCACTTCTCCTCCGTTTTTGGTGATAAGCGCATTGAGCGTCTCCTTGGCGGGAATTTTCGAGAGCGTTCGCACGCAGCCATCGAACATCGCGACCTGCACTCGACCATTCACCACGGGGCCAAGCAGCTTGGCCATGTCCTTGTCCGGGTCGAAGGCGAGTTCATCCGGCTTGGTCCAGGGAACCGCTTCGGCCGCGGTCACGCACATGAAGGTGTTCGAGGAGCCGTCCGCGATCTGGTTGATCTTTGTGCCCATCAGCCAGTCGAAGCCAGCTCCGTTGCCGACGAACACCCGATAGTGTGTGGCATCGCCCAGCTTGCCGTTACCCGGCATCGCGTAGACCTTCGGCATTTTCTCGATGAGCTTTTTGTTGTTGTCGCTGTCCCACGGTTCATCCAGTTTGAATTGCTTGTAGAGAGCATCCTGCTCGATGTAAGGGAGAATCAGCACACGCCAACTGAGCATCGGCTTGCCGTCCTTGTCGCAGACGGCCGCGGGCGGGAAGTTGCCGAGCGAGTCGTAATAGTTGTGCATCGCCAGCGCGATTTGCTTGAGGTTATTGGCGGACTGAGCGCTGGCCGCGGCTTGTCGCGCCTTGACAACCCCCGCGAGGTAAGCCGATGCGATGGGAAGATCGCTGATCGGGATGGAAGCGGTTACGCGGGCCACGTTTCCATCCACCTCGAACTTCGCGCCTTTCACCGCGTCCAAAAGTGCCGTGAACACTTTCACCAGATCCTTCATCATCGGATCCTTGACCGCTTCTTTCTCCAGTTTCGGCAACTCGCGGTTGAGTTCATCGGTGATGATCTTGGCGAACGCGCCGAGCGACTTCTCCGCGTCCAGCGCGCGTGCTTCGGTCTTCGCCTTCACGCGCACGTCGAGCGTGAGGGACTTTCCGAGGTCGAGTGTGGCGAAGATGGATTCCGACTTGAAGATGGGCTGGAAGTCCCGCAAACCGGGCAACTCTTCGTTACGAAGTGCGTCGGGGAGACTGCCGAGAGCGGAACCGGCAACGAGTGTGTGCTTCCCACTGGCCGCGGCCTTGATTGCCGGCCACAGAGCGCCATCCTCGTCGGCCGCCTGAGGCTTGCCATACTCTTCACCCAGACCCACGAGCACCACCGCGACCTTCTCCGAAGGAGTCAGCACCTTCGGTTTGGCGTCCTTGGGCAAGAGATTCGTCAAGCCCTCGGTGAGCTTGTCCTTGTCGATGGCTTTGGTGAACGTGAGCACGATCCCGAGCTTCTGGGCGTCCGCGGGCATCTTTAGTTTCGGAATGAAGAATACAACCGACTTCAGTTCGTCGATCTTCGAGCCGAACATCTTGACCGCTTGGGTTTCGAGAGCGCCGAATATCTCCTTGTCCGCGGCTCGGAGAGTCTTGGCGAGATCGCTCTTCCAGATGGCCGCGGCATCCGCGTAAACGAACAGAGCGGCATCGGTCGGGACGTACTTGAGTTCGGTGGGAATCTGAGGAGCGTTTGGCTGGGCCACCACGGACTGAGGTGGTGTGAAAGGTCCAACAGCAGCCACGACCGCGGCGAGCATCACAAGAAGCCCGCACGCGGCGAATCGGGACCGGAATGTGACATGCATGAGAATCCTCCTGGAGCGCCTCGGGTCGATGTGTCGCATCGTGTAGAGCAGATGAAATCGGCGAAAAACGCGCCGAATTGCCAACACGATGCCACCGGCGTCGTTACACTCTTAGTTGACGCCTCGCCCGGTCGGTGATTTCACCAACCGAGCAACCGCTTCCCTAAACCGCCATTGCAGAGGAGTCCGCTGTGGGCGGGAGAAGGTCTGGGGCTCGGTGGCTGCCGGCTTCAAAGTGGGGAACCGGAGTGCAACAAACACTCCAGTAACCACTCTCCGGGAGTTATCCACCGCGGCACCCGGCGGGTTGGACTCGCAAGCGGAATAACCTCTGACTGAGGCGAGGCGGATCTATGTTCCGTTCTATGCACAGGCCGTTGGCCTGGATGAGCTTTGTGTTGGGCGTCGCTGCCTTGTTCCCCCTCACGGGCATGGTGAAGGCTCAACCTCAGCGCTTCCGCCCCGCAACTCAACAAAACCCCACATTCCTTCCGTATCAACCTCCCGGCTCCTGGCGACCAATGCCAGTCAACCAGATGGGAATGCAGGCTCAAGGTAACACCGGAATCGGCGGCGTCGGTGGGAACAACGGTGGTATCGGTGGTATCGGTGGGATTGGCGGAATCGGTGGCATCGGTGGCATTGGAGGCATCGGCGGGATTGGCGGAATCGGAGGCATTGGAGGCATCGGTGGGATCGGAGGCATTGGCGGTGGTGGGATCGG
>JAKEEV010000078.1 GCA_022616395.1 Planctomycetia bacterium
ACAGCCGTGCTGACTGAAGGCGGATACGCCACCGTCAAGACGGACAAGAGACACATGCTCGGTGCCGACTCCGCGGAGTACAAACTTCGTCTCGTCTATCAAGTGAACCCGAAAACGCATGGTGTGTGGCAGCCACCGAAGGAGTTTGACGACGAGATGCTCTGGCATGGCGTCATCGCGTCGAATCCGTTGACGCTGACATTTAACTAACGCCAAGTAGGTGCCGCGAGCCGAGCGGCACTCAGAGCCGCGACCGTCAGGGAGCGTTCTCAGTTTGCGCTCCCTGACGGTCGCGGCTCCGAAAAAACCTCGGCTGGACTACCAACACCGAGAGGTACATCATGTTCGGCGCACTGGTCCGCTGGAAGATTCGTTCCACCGAGAAGCGGCTTGGCGAACCGCTCGACTACTTGCGGGAGATGTACAACCACGCGCCGGGCGCGTTCTGGGAGTTCGCGAAGGTCGCGAAGGCCTCCGCGTATCGCAGCAAGCTCCCCGCAGCACCATTTCACGTCGCCCGGTTAGTCGCGGTGCGAATGCAGGACTGTGGCCCATGCGTGCAGACGTGCATCAACCTCGCGAAAGAAGACGGAGTTGAACCCGCGATCTTGAAAGCGGCGCTTGACGGGAACGTGGACGCGCTCCCAGAGTCCCTGAAGGACGTGTATCGCTTCGCCGAAGCCGTCGCCGCGGCCAGCGGTCAAGAGGGCGAGTATCGCGAACGCCTCAGACAGGTCTTCGGCGAAGAAGCAGTCATCGAACTGGCGATGGCAATCGCGCTGTGCCAGACTTTCCCGATCCTCAAACGCGGCCTCGGTCACGCCAAAAGCTGCTCGCTGGTGAAAGTTGAGGTGTGATATAACCGCGACCACATAGAAGCCTGCGTTCAATCCGGCAGCCCGAATTCTTCCAGATACGCTTCCAAGACTTGCTCCTCAAACTCCCAGGCGCACTTCTCTGCGAACTGCTCGCCGCGTGGGGCGTTGTCCCGCTTGGAGCGAGTCGTCATGCGGTCGTGATGGTGGCCGAGTTCGTGCAGAAAGACGTGACAGAGCAGATAGGCGCGAACAGAGTCCGGGGTCCAGTGAATCACGACATCACCATTCTCTTTTTCCTCAACGCGTGTCTCGATTCGCTTCAGGAAGTCGCGGTGTTCGCGATACCAGCCGAGATCAGCCTCGTAGATCAGTTTGATCGGCCAGGCACAGAGGGCGATGACTCCGCAATTGTACCAGCCATCGCAATCCCGTCGGCCGCGCGCCAGCACAATGACATCCAGTCCGCGTGCGAGTTGTTCCCAGCGTGGAATGAGCGTGATGAATCGCTCGATGTCGCGTTTCATCAAGAGATGCCGATACCCCTCGCCAGGTCGTTGACGGTCGAGAACGGGGACCAGTTGAGGCACGCTGTAGCAGTTTGGCGACTGCTTCCAGTTATTCTTTCGGCGCGTATGGCCGTGCCTAACGCCCGGCGCAGTCCTGCGATAGAAGCCTGACATGAGGCCCCACCCCAATGGAGGCGTGACTCCACACCGGAGGTTCGGAAGAAGTATGTAAAAGGTGCTCGGGAGAAGGTAGAAAACGGAAAGGCTCGATATACAGCCCACACACGCCTTGACAGTCAGAGGGCACTTGGGTTTTGATTTTACCTTTGACCTTTTACCTCTTACCTTCCCCTCAATGCTCCGCCCTGCAACACCCGCCGACACACCGGCCCTGCTCGTCCTCACTGCGGAAACGGGCTATTTCAAGCCCATGGAAGTCGAGACCCTCGCGGAGGTGATGGAAGATTATTACTCGGAGTATCAAGCCCGCGGGCACCGGGCGTTTGTGTGGGAAGTCGATGGTCGCATTCTCGGCTACGTGTATCACGCGCCGGAGGAAATGACCGATCACACCTGGATTCTCTACTGGATCGCGGTCGCGCTGGACCAGCAAGGTCGCGGACTGGGCAGTAAACTCCTCGCGTTCGTTGAAGATGACATCCGCGCACTCGACGGCCGGCTGCTCGTCGTGGAAACATCCGCACTTCCTCACTACGAACCCACCCGCCGGTTCTACCTGAAGCACGGATACACCATCGTCGCCGAAATCCCTGACTTTTACGCCGATAACGACGGGATGGTGGTGTTCACCAAACGGCTCGCGTAGCGAGCCAGTGTGAGTGCGAGTGTGAGTGTGAGAAAAGACAAAGACAGCAGACCAGAGCCAAGAGGAGGTCTGGTCTTTAGTTTTCACTCACACTCGCACTCACACCGCCGAGGCTCTTGCCTCGGCCCGTATGATGGGACGTGGTCGGTAGAACCGGACCAACCGGACCCACCGGCCCTCCTGCCACGGAAGGCATGTCTCGGCGAAGAGTTCACACCGAAGTTACACATCCAGCCCGAACGATCATCTTGACTGACAGTGCGAGCGCCCGGAGGCCGGCGGTCGGCTTTCGAGAGTTCGCCGCTCCAGCGGTCCCAAGCCCGCCGGAACCCACCGTCTGTATCAACCGCCCAAATTCGCGAGTTTTGCGAAGTCGGACGGTTGGTGAAGCCGATGGAGTTAGCGTCGCGGTCGTTGTCCGCGCGGCCGGTCTGTATGACCAGACTTGCCCGACCCACCAGGGTCGCCCGGTTCGCCGGGACGCGCGAGACCGACACGATGCAGCCGACCGGACACGGGCACCCGCCGGACGTACATACACCCGCCGACGCGGCAACCCCCGACCGCGAACGGCACGCCCCTCAGCCCCGAGGGTTGCCCGACAGGTCACCAGAACAGCCAGATCATCTGGCGGCTCTGGTGACAGCAGTCAGAACCCGACACGCCGCCCGCCAGGATGGCACCGGCTGTCTCAATGAGAACCAGGACTCGATGTGTCTTGTTTCTTGTTGACTCAAAGGCGGGGCGCGGGGTCGAGCGAGTTCAAACGGAGTGTCTCGCAATGAAAAAGGTGTTCACCACCGGGCAGGTCGCCAAGATCTGCAAGGTTGCCCCCCGGACGGTGTCCAAGTGGTTCGACTCGGGCCGGCTCAAAGGATATCGCATCCCCGGCTCTCAGGACCGCCGTATCCCCCGCGAGCAGCTCATCCGGTTCCTCAAGGAACACGGAATGCCGCTCGGAGAACTGGAGGAAGAGGAGTGGCACAAGGTGCTGCTCATCGGCACCGAACGAATCTTTAACGACCGGATTAAAGAGTTGCTACCCGAAGATGAGGATTTCAAGTTCGAGCTGGCCAACAGCGGCTTCGAAGCCGGAATCCTCGCCGGCAGTTTCCATCCCGATACGATCATCATCGATCTGGGCTTGGGCCGGGCCGAGTCCATTCAGATCGTCTCCAATCTTCGCAAGGACGAAGCCTACGCAACCACGCTTATCGTGGGGCTTGCCAGCGAGGACGAGGCGGCCCCGGAGCAACTCACCCAGTACGGCTTCAACGACGTGTTCAAAAAACCGTTCGATGTGGCTTTGCTCGGAGAGAAGATCAAGAGCATCGCGGAAGCCAAGCGCGAAGATTGAAGTCAGGTTTCGGACCAAACTGCCTCCGCGACAACTCGCTCGAATGCGAATGCGCTCCGACCGCCTTCGGTCGGAGCGCATTCGCATGAGTTAATCGTCATCGCGTCGGCGTCTCTTCCGTTTCGGACGCTCTTCCTCTTCTTCCTCTTCATCATCCTCGACCACTTCCACGCGGGGTTTCTTTCTCCTGGGGCGTTCCTCTTCCTCCTCTTCATCATCAATGTCGTACACCTTCTTCTTCTTTCGGCGCCTGGGAGGAGCACCGATGTCCGCGCCGAGGAAACTCGTCCCCGCGGCTCCGAGCAGTAAGAGGAACGTCGCGTAGAGTGGGAACTTCCACGCCACGCGTATCACAGGTTCGGAATCGAGTTTCACCACTCCTCCCCCTGCTTTCTTCTCCTCCGCGATC
>JAKEEV010000706.1 GCA_022616395.1 Planctomycetia bacterium
TGGCAATCTACCATTACTAGACAGCAAAAATCCGTCCAGTAAGTTACTTTTGTATAGTTAACCTCTCCCGGCCGCTTTTGAAACAGCCTCTAGCATTTCCGAATCACGCCAGCGAGCACCCCAAGGATGCGCACGTCCTGCTTGTTCGTGTCCACGACAATCGGGTCCATCTCGTCGTTCATCGGTTCCAGACGAATCTCGTGCTTCTTCTTGTAGTATTTCTTGAGCGTCATTGACCTCTCGACCATCGCGATGACCTTCTCGCCGTTCTCGCAGGTCTCCTTTTTGCGAATCACGACGAAGTCGCCATCAGCGATGTGGCCGTCGATCATGGACGATCCGCGAACCTTCACCACGAACAGGTCATCGCTGCCGAAGAGGTCGCGCAACTCCAGGCGCTCATCGTCTTCGGAAGTCTCGATGGCTTTCCCGGCGGCGACAACCCCACGAAGAGGCAGGCTGAAGCCGCCCGCGGACACTCCCGGAATCGTGATTCCGCGAGCCTGGGCTTTTTGTGTGTCCTTCTTCTCGACGCGGTGGATGTACCCCTTCTTCTGGAGTGCTTTCAAGTGGCACATCACGCCGTTGGGAGACGAGATATCGAACTCCTCGCAGATGTCTCGAATCGCGGGCGGGAAGCCCTTGGTTTCGATGTGTTTGCGAATGAAGTTGTAAATCGCCTGCTGCTTTTTGGTGAGTGGAACGAGTGCGGACATGGGTGTTCTCCGTTGTGGGAATGTAAATGTCTCGTGGGCGCGGCTCTTCCCCACTGAGAGCAGGCCAGGGTTGTTTGTGTGGACGGAGTGCGTAGTTCGCCGATCTTCGCGCGCTTGCGTAATCGATGGAATCACTACACCCGTCCACTATGTACAGAAAGTATAAGGGACAATTGTTCACAACGGAAGAGAAAAATTGCCAGATTTGCCCACTGCGCGATACATTCGCCGGAGACCCATTCCGCCTCCTGAACCGAGGATGACGCTTGGATTTGCCTGCACCCGCGTGGTTTACCGAAGTGTTTACCGCTCTCCTGGCTGGCCAGGAACTCCCCCCAGAGCGGATAACGGAGGCCGTACGCGATCTGGTTGCCGGACGCGTGGACGATGCGCGCGCATCGGCATTCCTCACGGCACTGCGACTCAAGGGCGAAACCGCTGACGAAATCGCCTCCGCTGCGCTGGTGCTTCGCGAACAGATGGTGCGACTGGTTCCGGTGTCCGGGCCGGTCTTGGACACTTGCGGGACCGGAGGCGATGAGAGCGGAACGTTCAACATCAGCACGGCCGCGGCGCTCGTGGCGTGTGGAGCGGGCGTGCCGGTGGTGAAGCACGGCGGCCGGGCGGTGTCGAGCAAATCGGGAAGTGCGGATGTCCTGCGCGAACTCGGCGTTCCCATCGAATCTGGCCCAGAGTGGGCTCAGAAGTGTCTCGACCGGGTCGGGTTCGCGTTCTGCTTTGCTCCGCACTTTCATCGCGGAATGGCTCATGTCGCGGACTTACGGAAAAAACTTGGCGTCCGCACGCTCTTTAACTTACTCGGACCATTAGCGAACCCCGCGAGCGCTCCTTATCAGTTGCTTGGCGTGGGGAAGCCGGAGTTACTCGATCCGCTTGCGGGCGCGATAGCTCGGCTGGGTGTTCGGCAAGCGGTGTTGGTGTGCAGCTTTGACGGACTGGATGAAGTGAGCCTCGCAGCTCCAACGATGGTGCGCGTCGTTCGTGGAAATGAGTACGAGGCTCAGGAGTGGAACCCGGAGGTGTTCGGCCTCGCGCCTGTCTCGGTCCGAGCAATCCGGGCGAAGGATTCGGCCGAAAGCGCGGCAATTATCCGTGGAGTGCTCAACGGAGGAGATGGACCAGCTCGGCGAATCGTGGTCGCCAACGCAGCCGCGGCTCTCTGGGCCGCGGAAGCCGTTGCCACACTCAAAGAAGGAGTCGAGAAAGCCGAATCCGCGCTGAAGTCAGGCAAACCGCGCGCTGTGCTCGATGCGCTGAGGCGAAAGGAAGGGTAGACTGTCACCCTCTGATTCCATCCGTCCTCAGAGAGCGATCACGGAGTTCCCATCGGGGTCAGAGATGACGGCGCATCCTCCCGGTCTTCCAAATAGTTCCGCTCTGCCGGGTATTCGTTGATGGAGCCAAGCCAGTTCGTGGCGTCTTCCATTGTCAGGAAGGGAGCGACTTCCACGCCACTGCCTTCTGTCTGAGCCGCCCGCCTCCTCACCAGTTCCTGTCCAGTCTGTGACGGAACCAGCACCGCCCACCGGCACGGAGCCAGACGATTCGCTTGCGCGAGCACTTCGCGGGCCAGGGTGGTGGTGAAGGCCGCGTGGGGAATGTCGCTGGAAGTCGATTCACCCAAAAACGCGAATCCGCGACGGAAGTTCCGGTGAGAGAGGACTTCATTCAGGAAGGCGCGCGCTTCGGCGGGAGTGGGAACCCCGTTAACTTTGTAGAACACCAGCCGACCGAAGGGGGAGACAGAGAACTGGATGGACATAGAACCTCGCTGGGCTTGCGAGTGGGCACGTGTGAAACAATCAGAACTCAGGTTGGAGTAAAAGTCAAGGGTTCGCGTTTCGGTTTGACGGTTTGACGCTGTCCCCTCTCGCCAACCGTTCTGCTCAGCCGACCATACTCCTTTCCGACTCCAGATAACCCAAAGCTGCGGCCGAAAGTTGCCCGTTCCGAGGTGGTTCATCGCGAAGCCGACGCGCCGGGCGGGTGGTGCCCGTCCGCCACGTCGGCTTCCCTTCAGACACGGTCAGTTTGATGAGGGATTACCGGACAAACAGGTGCATGTAGCGTTTGCCGTCCCGACCGGTCACCCACGCGGCACCGCCGTAGGTGTAGTTGTCGTACGTGCAGCAACTCATCCAGCCGTAGCTGGCCGGATACGCAGCGCACCCCGCGGCGCTGGCGGATGAACCCGCCGGCACGAATCCGAAGTCGTTCGAGGTGTGGCCGAACAGACCGTACTGGGCTCGGTACGAGGCACACGCTTGTGCGGCCTGAGTCAAGCCTTCGTCGCGGATGAACGGCCGCAAGCCGTGAGCAGCGCGCTTGGCGTTCACTTCATCCAGCCCGTCCCCGACCGACAAGCCAGACGGATCGGAGATCATGCCCGGAGAGCTTGCCGGGATGACAGGTGTGTAGTTGGTCGTGTACACGCCAGAGGAAGGGTATTCGGTCACGTACCCACCGGAGGGCGTGACGATGGACGGCATTGGAGTGTAAGGCGGGTAAGCGGATTGGTAGGAGGGTTGGTAATACGGTTGGTAATACGACTGGTAGGAGGGTTGGTAGGAGGGTTGGGATCGTCGACGCAGAGGGCCGGCATCCGAGTCAGGGGCGAAGGTCGCAAGGGCAAGGGCGGCGACCAGGCAACGGTGCTTCATCGTGGGTCCTCATCCAGGTGATGGGCGAATGGGCGATTCACAAGTCTTATCGGACGTGACCGTCTTCGTCAGCCATTACTGGCCAATTCCGCGCATTTTCGCGCAACGCGGCACCCAACTTTCGGTGGCCTGAAGCCGAGAGGTGATCAACTGGGGTGAGAGCGCTGGAGGGTGAGCGTCTTTTGTGTCGGTAGCAACCCAGCCGGCTCACGCTGGGTGTTCGACAAACCCCCGTCGAACCGCCGGCGTGAGCCGGCTGGGTGTGGCCAAACGCGATTCCACCGACAATCGAGACCCTCACCCCCTCCCCCACCCACCCTGCTTTTGTCCTCTTGGTGTTTTTCCCATGATTTGTGGGGTTTGGTCACTTTGCGTTGCAAAGAGGTGGCGGTTATGGCCCCCAACTCCTTGAAATCATGGGGTTTGATAA
>JAKEEV010000707.1 GCA_022616395.1 Planctomycetia bacterium
CCCTTGCTCCCCTTGCTCCGCTTCGAGCCCCATCCCGACTGCCATCAATTGGATTGCGAGTCATATCGGTAGGAGAGCCGAACCCATCCTCCGGGCGTGCCGCACGGTCGGTCGAGAAGTCCTTGTGTACGAAGTGGTGAACTATTGGGAGTGACCGCTTGCGGGAGTCGTGTTGGCCGGTTCGGGATCTATTGCCGGATCCGCCGAGGCTTCTGGGACGGGCAACTCCGTGCCCGCGAGCAACTCGGGCGGCGGTTGCTTCACGTCCCACGCCAGACCCAACAGCGCCAGTAACCGGATAAACTGATAGCTCATGTCGAACTCGTACCACGCGAATCCGTGCCGCGCCGAGTATGGTGCCCGGTGATGGTTATTGTGCCAGCCATCGCCCATCGCCAGATACCCGAGCACCGCGTTGTTACGGCTCCCCTCACCGGTAGCAAACCGCTGCCTGCCCCACAAATGACCGATCGAGTTCACCGCGAACGTCACCTCGAAGATCAGCACCACGCTCAGGCAGTAGCCGTAAATGACCCCGTTCCAACCGAGGCACGCGTAGCACGCCGCAGCCATGAGCAGGCCGGGGATCATCCACAGTCGGTCGAGCCAGACCAGTTCAGGATACTTTGTCAGATCTTTCACCAAACCGTGATCCGGTCGCATCAGGTCGCGGGTGAACAACCAGCCGAGATGCCCGTGGAAGAAGCCGTCCACCACCGGCGAGTGTGGGTCGTCTGGTGTGTCGGAATGCTTGTGGTGGAGACGGTGGTGGATGACCCACCAGAGTGGCCCCTTCTGAAGAGCGGCGCAGCCAGCAGCCGCGAGCAGAAACTGGCACCAGCGCGTGGTTTTGAAAGACCGGTGCGAGAAGTACCTGTGGAACCCGACCGTGATGCCCAGTCCGATGATGCGCGTGACAACCACTATCATCACGAATGACCAGATGGTGAACTCGACGAATGGAATCGCGGCCAGCGCAATGTGAACCGAAAGTAGCGGCGAGAGTGAAAGTGCGATTCGGGTGACGCGATACCAGGTTGAACGAGGCGAATTGGACGCGCGCGGCGCGGAGGAAACGGCCTGCATGGAGAATGACCGGGAAGGAAGGTTTCCCGGCCATCCGGGGTGCGCGGGTGGGTCATCCGGTGACCCGCCATCGGTTTCGCGCTTGGGGAGTGTACCGAGTTGTGCCCGCGACCGCGACTGCGATCTGACCGACTTTGCGCATTTGGTAAGTCACGGGTTTTGGAGCGACTGCGCCCGCACGCGAATGTGGGTCGCTTCGCTCGCATTCGGGCGACCGTTTCGAGCAGATCTTCCGCGGTTCCACAAGCTGACGAATTGACATCCTGACGCTCGCGAACCGATGACGCGCTCTCTCGTTGCTCGGTGGGTAGGAAAGCCAGAAGCCCCCTCACCCGCCGCTTTTCGCGAAGCTAGCGCTTCGCGGCGGCGACCTCTCCCCGCTA
>JAKEEV010000708.1 GCA_022616395.1 Planctomycetia bacterium
ATGAAGATCGTCTTCGACCCGGTGCTGCCCAAGTGGAACTACACCGCCCGTCCCGAGCCACCGTGAAGTCGGGAAGTTATTCCGTGCCCGTTCCTTACCCAATTGCCCTGTCTTCACCTCTTGTTTGATTTCCTCGGTTCGTTGGGCTGGTTTGATGGAGTGCGAGTTGGGTGTGCCGGGGTGCCACAACACCGCCACGAAGTCTCCTTTCTCTCGGTAGTAGCTTTGACAAACAAGGGAGTGCTTTTCGAGATCCACTTCAGGCATTCCGCGCTGCGTGCGGTTGTGCGCGAAGAGGTTGTAATTCACCTCCAGTCCCGCGACCCAATCCGGTTGCCGCGAGTCAAGGGCGGCGAGCGCGGCGAACCTCGGCTTCTCGCCGATCTGATACGCGTCGAGCCACATCACTGAGTGTTTCGCGGCCTTGTGCGCATCGAGCCACTTCTTGGCACCGGCGTGAGTGGCATCGACCAGATATTCCCACCCCGGCACGGCGATCACCATTCCTTCTTTTGAGTCCAGGACGACAGTTGGTGTTGGCTTCATTGGGGTGTACTTGACCCACACCGCGCAGAACCGCGTCCCACCCTTTGTGTGGTATCCGGTGAGCGAAACCGGGGTGAACCCGTCCGTGGCGAGCTTCTCGGCCTTCGCCTTCAACTCCTCCGCCGTCAGGCTCAATGCGTACTCCGATTTCATTGCGTCCTTGTCAGCGAACGCCGTTGCGCCGAAGACAAGTCCGCCGTTGTGTTCGCATCCTGCCACCGACCCCGGCCGCATTCCCGGCACGGAAAACTCGTCCAGGAACGCCACCGCTTGGTTGGCCGGCACATTCCAGCGGTGTTCTGCTTTCTTCCCCTTGCCGTCCGCGGTGTGAGAGGCCCACACCGGTTGACGCTTCCACAGGACCGGACGGATTTGAAGCGGCATCGCATCCTTCAGGTTGATAGGCGCGAGATTCTGTTTGAGGCTGTCGGTGTCGATACACGGCCAGGTTCGCACGGGGGGCAAGCCCGGACGCCAAAGCCGTACAGATCGGAACTGATCGCCCTCGGTGTAGCCGCTCTGAGACACCAACTCGAAAGTCTTTGAATCAAAGGGCTGGCCCGCGTCGGTGGTGTATGGGGGTGTGGGTTCGGCCCGGAGCATCGTCTCCCACGCGATCTTCCGCCCGTCGAGTGCAGCGAGCGCGGCAAACTTCGTCGTGTCGCCGACCGGATAGGCGTCGAGCCATGCGACGGAGTTCCCAGCAACCTTGTGCGCGTCGAGCCATTTTCGCGTGCCAGCGCGGTTAGCGTCGATGAGGTATTCCCAGCCCGGCACTGTGATCTGCGTTCCTTCATTCGGAGGAAGCACAATCGTTGGCTTCGGAGGCCCGACCTTTGGCCCCAAGCCGGGCCCGGGGTTGGGTGGTTCGGGTTGATCCGGGGCGCGTGGGACGTTTGGGTTGTTCTGGGTCTCCGGTTCTTTGCGGTCGGGGCGCAGAGCAATCGCTACCGCCGCGGCAAGAAGGAACGCGCCGAGTGCGGCGACGCCCACAAGCGGCCACTTCCACCGCGCCCGGCGCGGAGCGGCGACCGGAACCGAGGGCGTCGTGTCGAGCGAGTAGGCGTGGGTCGGCACATCGGTCTGTGATAGGGGTGGGACGGAAGAAACTGGAGGCGGCGGTACAAACCGCGGACCACGCAGGTAGGCATCCAGTGCGGTAGCCAGTTCCGCAGCGGTGCGGAATCGGCGGGCCGGATCTTTGGCCATCGCTTTTTGAATGATCCCTTCCAGTGCGGGAGCTACATCCGGGTTCAACGTGCTTGGCAGTGGGGGCGATTCCGCTGCGATCTTCACACACAACTCGCGGACGGAAGACGCCTCGAACGGTTTGCGACCGGTGACCAGTTCGTACAGGATCACGCCCAGAGCGTAAACATCGGTGTGCGGTTGGATCGACCCAAACTTCTGTGAGAGTTGTTCCGGGGCCATGTACGCGGGCGTCCCTGGCCCCATCCCCTGCGATGCTTGACCCGTGAAGTTCGCCGGTGCCACACTCATCGCAAGCCCGAAGTCCACAACGATAGGCTCATTCTCCCCGACGATCATCACGTTCCCCGGCTTCAAATCGCGATGAACGATCGGCTCCTTGCGGCAATGTGCAACTGCCAGGGCCCGCGCCACTGTCAGCAGCAGTTGTGCGGCCTCCGCCGGGACAAACCGCCCTCGCTCCTTCAACTGAACCGCAAGCGTTTTGCCTTCGATGTATTTCATCGTGAAGAATGGCTGTCCATTAACTTCACCGAAGCCGTAGATGGGACAGATGTTCGGGTGCTCCAACTTTGCCGCAGCCTGAGCTTCGCGCTGGAACTGCTCGCGCCACTCTGCCGAGTTTCGCACCGGAGTCGGCATCTTGAGAGCAACACGTCGGGTGAGAGCTGTTTCGTAAGCCAGATACACTCGCCCCATTCCCCCGCTTCCGAGCAACTCCTCCAACACATAGCCTCCGAACGGGCGCGGGAGCGACTCATCGCCAAGAACGACCGGCGCGGATGGCGAGGCGAACGCCGCGGTGGGTTCGGGGAGAGTGCTTGATCGAGGGACTTTCCCCTCGCTTGCTGGGGGATTGCTCACGAAAGTGGCTCCAAGAGGCGGTGGGTTGAGTGTAACCCCGTGCGCGAATGCGCACCAGTGCGCGAGGTCGGGGAAAAAGAGATCGGAAAAGTCAGAAAAGTGAGTTTTACTTTGAACTACTCAGTTGTTATATTCGTATTCAGCGTTATCAAATCGCTCCGGGAGGTCATACGATGTCTGGCCGCCAGCTTTTCTCTCGGTTCCGCGCCTTCACCCTGATTGAGCTTCTTGTTGTCATCGCGATCATTGCCATTCTGATTGGCTTGCTTCTGCCGGCTGTACAGAAGGTTCGCGAGGCCGCGGCACGTCTGAAGTGCCAGAACAATCTCAAACAAATCGGGTTGGCGATGCACAACTACCACGGCCGGGTAGGTCATTTCCCGCCGGGGTTCACCTCTGGGGCGCCCGCCGTCAACGACGAGGGCACGGGGCCAGGCTGGGGCTGGGCGGCGTACCTGTTGCCGGACTTGGAGCAGGATAATCAGGCCCGCACGATCAACTACAACCTGGACATTGCCGACCCCGCGAACGCCGCGGCTCGAGTCCGGACGCTTGCGGTATTCTTGTGCCCGTCGGATAACCCACCCGCGCCAACGTTCCTTGTCTCGGCCGAGGACGGCATGCCCATCACGACAGTCGCGTTCGCTAACTACGTTGGCATGGGCGGGACGTTTGAAGTGACTGGCTTCCCGGACACCAACAACGGCGTGCTCTACCGGAATAGCCGCACGCGAGTGGGAGACATCCCCGACGGCACGAGCAACACGCTGATGGTCGGCGAACGGGCATCGAAGCGTTCGCCACAGACGACCTGGGTGGGCGCAGTGACCGGTAGCGCGAACCCGCCGCTGGTGCCGGGCTACGATTTCGAGGGGCCACCAACACTCTGTCTGACGAACACGGGTGAGGCCGCTGACGGCCGCGTGCCGAATAACGCCCTCGGCCACGTCGAGGACCCTTCCAGCAATCACACTCAGGGCGTGAACTTTCTCCTGTGCGATGGCTCGGTGCGGATCATCAATAACAGCATCAACCCGGTGACGTGGGAAGTACTCGGCACTCGCAATGGCGGTGAGGTCGTTGGGGATTATTAAGCCATCATGTCCGCCGACACTCCTTCTTCGCGCCGGTGGGTCATCCTGCTCGCCGTGTTCGCACTTGTTGGAACGGCCGTGGGCCTGTGGGCCGTGTGGCCGCGTGGGCAGGAGCGGGCCAGCCTCAAGAGCGGCGGCAGCGTTCGCGTGCTGGCGGTGTCGCCAGACGGAGCGCTGATCGCCGCGGCGGGCGAGGAGGGTTCGCTTCGCGTGTGGGATGCCGGAAGTACCGCGACGAAATTCACCCTCGAAGGCCATTCTGGGAAGGTGATCGGCCTTGCGTTCTCTCCCGATTCCAAAATGCTTGCGTCGTGTGGTGAAGACCGTACCGTCCGACTGTGGGACACGGCCACCGGTACAGCAGGCCGCGTGATTAACGCGTCCGCGAACCCGGTCGAGTGCGTGGCGTTTTTCCCTGATGGGAAAACGCTCGCCTCGGCCGGGGGCGATGAACTCGTTCACCTCTGGACCGTCCCCGATGGCAAGCCAGGACGGACGCTCAAGGGTCACACCCGGCGGATTCACGCTCTGGTCTTCGTGCCCGAGAGCAAGACGCTCGCTTCGGCGGGAGAAGACGGCGTCATCCGCTTGTGGAACTGGCAGACTGGCTCATCCTTGGGGCAGTTACAAACCGATCGCCATCGAGTTCACTCGTTGGCGGTCTCGGCAGACGGGAAGACGCTCGTGGCGGCCGTGACCGGTGGCGGGTTGCGTTGGTGGAACCTCACCGACAAGAGTGAGCGGCCGAAAGTGACCGGAGCTGGCGGTGCCCGCGGAGTCGCGTTAGATCGAGACGGGAAGTGGATGGCGACCGGCCACGAAGACGGGAGCGTGAAACTCTGGTCCGCCCTCGATGGCTCAGCCAGGACGACGCTCACCGGGCACAGTGGCCCGGTGTTTGGCGTTGGGTTTACCCCGGATGGCCGAACGCTCGTTTCGGCCGGCAGCGACGGCACTGTGAAACTGTGGGACGTTCCGGGGAAGTG
>JAKEEV010000709.1 GCA_022616395.1 Planctomycetia bacterium
CTTCTGAGCGAACTCGATCAGGAAACGGTCGACATGAAGGACAACTACGCGGGGAACCGACGCGAACCGATCGTGCTTCCCGCGCAGTATCCGAACTTGCTCGTGAACGGCACTTCGGGCATCGCGGTCGGCATGGCGACGAACATTCCGCCACACAACCTGGGCGAAGTTCTTCGCGCGTGCATCCTCGTGATTGACGAACCAGACTCCACGATTGCGAATTTGCTCGACAAGGTGAAGGGGCCGGACTTCCCGCTCGGAGGAAAGATTCTCGCGGACCGAACGACGCTGCGCAAGATTTACGAGGAGGGGACCGGCACGATTCGGGTTCAAGCGGAGTGGAAGGAGGAGGAACTCGAACGCGGAAAGAAGCAGATTGTTATCACGTCGATCCCTTACGGCGTGAACAAAGGCGACCTGGAGAACGCGATTGCCCGCATCATCGAAGAACGGAGCGTTCCCCAGTTGCTGGGGCAATCGAACGAGTCGAACGAGAAGGAAGGCTTGCGACTGACTCTGGAACTCAAGGCCGGGACCGATCCGAACCTGGTGATGGCCTATCTCTACAAGCACACCGACTTGCAACGTACGTACTCTTACAACGTCACGGCTCTGGTGCCCGCATCGGATGGCAAGACGATGGTGCCGAAGGATGGAATCAGCCTCAAGGAGATGATTCAACACTTCCTCGACTTCCGCCTGGAGACCGTGCGCAAGCGATTCGAGTATCAACTTCGCCAGTTGCGCCGTCGAATTCACATCCTGGAAGGATTCGCGATCATCTTCAACGCGCTCGATCGCGCCATCAAGATCATCCGCGAGAGTAACGGCAAGCCGGATGCCGCCGAGAAACTCAAGAGCGCGTTCAAGCTCGACGACGAGCAAGCGACCGCGATTCTCGACGCGCAGCTCTACAAGATCGCCCAGTTGGAGATCAAGAAGATCCTCGACGAACTCAAGGAGAAGAAACAGCAGGCGAAAGAGATCGAAGCGATTCTCGCCTCCAAGAAGAAGCTCTGGGGTGTCATCAAGACAGAGATGGAAAAGCTCATTGAGCAATTCGCGGAGCGAAGAAAGACGCGCATGGCCTCCGACGAGGACGTGCTGGAGTTCGATGAGGAGGCGTACATCGTTCGCGAGAACGCCAACGTGGTGTTAACCCGCAACGGCTGGATCAAGCGAGTCGGTCGGCTCGCTTCGGTCGAATCCACACGAGTTCAGGAAGGCGATGAGGTCGTCGCGGTCGTTCCCGGAAGCACGCTCGACCATGTCGTGTTCTTCGCGGATGATGGCACGGCTTACACGATGCGGATTCACGAAGTCCCCGCGACTTCGGGTTACGGTGAACCGATCACGAAGTTCTTCCGCCTGGCGGATCAGGTCAAAGTCATCGCGGCCGTGACGACCGATCCGCGCTTCACGCCCGAAGACAAACCTGGCAGGGGTGAGACACCCGGCGGACCGTTCATCATCGTTGGAACCGCCAATGGATACGTTCTGCGAATGCCTCTGGCCGCGTTCCGAACGGAATCGACAAAGGTCGGCCGGCGGTATGTGAAGTTGGAAGAAGACGACAAGGTTGTGATGGTAAAATTGGTCGGGGAAGAGGAGGGTGTGATGCTGGCGTCTGCCGGTGGATATGTCACGCACTTCCCGCTCGAGCAGGTGACGATTCTCGCGGGCGTTGGGAAGGGCGTGATCGGTATCAAACTGGAATCAAGCGACGTTTCGCTCGGCGGTGTTCTTGTCGGTGGCCGATTCGACAAGCTGATTGTGGAGACCGAAAGCGGCAAGACTCAGGAGTTTGGTGGAGGAGCGATCAAGTCACGCAATCGAGGAGGAAAGGGAGACAGGCCCGGCACTCGCACGCGGTTTACTCGTGTGATCCCGCTCCCAATCGAACTGACCGACTGGGAGGCGGTCGAGGGGAAGAAGCCCAATGGAAAGGGCACCAACGGCGACGCGGCGTGAGGTGAGCGAAGATGACTCCAGAAGCCCCAACCGCAGCGGAGTTGCACGCGAACCAACGGAAGTGAGAACTCACAATGCCAATTCAACCAGTCCCCACGATCTCGCCGCAACAGGCAATAGCAATCGCCGAAGAGGACGCCTTGCCGGTGTACGGTGCGGCGCTCCACAAGATGGTGCTGCGAGCCGCGCTGTACGACGACGGCTGGCACATCAACTACGATCTGAAGGAGCCAAACCTTCAGGGCGGCGGACCACACTATGTGATCGACGCCACGACCGGCGCGATTGTGACTAAGCACTATTACCAGTGACCGTATTCGCATTACCGTTGACCACGAGTTGAGAAACATGAGCGCACTTTCCGTAGCACAGGCGAAGTATCGCACCGAGGACATTCAGGTCCTCGAAGGGCTGGAACCGGTCCGCAAGAAGCCTGGCATGTACATCGGCAGCATCGACAGCAAGGGACTTCACCACCTCGCGTGGGAAATCCTCGACAACGGCGTTGATGAATACATCAACGGTTTCGCGGACCATGTGACGATCACGCTTCACAAATCCGGCCACGCGATCACCATCACCGATAACGGCCGCGGAATTCCCGTGGACATGCACCCCAAGCACAAAAAGACCGGCTTGGAACTGGTGCTCACGGTTCTGCACGCGGGCGGCAAGTTTGGAGAGTCTGATAGCGGCTATGTGCGAACAGGAGGAACGCACGGCGTTGGCGCATCGGTGGTCAACGCGCTGTCGAAGAAGCTCATCGCGACAGTCAAGCGCGATGGTTTTGAGTATCAGCAGGAGTACGCGAAGGGCAAACCGCTTGGCAAGCTCCAGAAAATCGGACCCTTCCGCGGGCACGGCACAAGCATCTACTTCGAGCCGGACGACACGATCTTCAAGACGGTGAAGTTTGACGCGGACACGCTCAAGGCGCGACTGGAGGACATGTCGTTCATTCACAGCGGACTGAAGATCACTTACAAGAACGAGATCACGGGTGAAACGCTCGAGTTCTCAAACACCGGTGGGTTGCCCGCGTTCCTCGCGAAGCTCGTGGCTGATGGGCAGAAGCCTTCGGTGACGGAAGCCGCGTTCTCGGCGATACGCGAGAACGGAGACAAGATCGAAGTCGCGCTTCAGTGGACGGAATCGACCGAGGAGACTTACCGCTCATATGCCAACGGCATCCGCACGCCCAATGGTGGCACCCACGAGAACGGCCTCAAGAGCGCGCTTCGCAAGGCCGTTCAGAGTTACATCGAGACACACGACATCAAGGTGAAGGGGCTTCAAATCACCGCCAACGACATCCGCGAGGGGATCGTCGCGGTGCTGTCGGTGTTCGTGCGCGATCCGATGTTCGAGGCTCAGACCAAGCAGCGGTTGAACAACCCGGAAATGGATAGCTCGGTCGATAACTTTGTCCGGCCCGCGCTGGAAGCGTGGTTGAACAACAACAAGACCGCCGCGGATGCCATTATTGGTCGGATCATTCTCGCCGCGAAGCTCCGTGAAGCATCACGCGCGGTGAAGGAAGAGGTGAAACGCAAAACACCAGGCAGCAGGCGACTGAGTTTGCCCGGCAAGCTCGCGGACTGCAAATCAACCGACCGCGACGATACCGAACTCTTCATCGTGGAGGGTGATTCGGCTGGTGGAAGCGCCAAGCAAGGGCGAAACAACAACACGCAGGCCGTGTTGCCGCTTCGAGGAGTGGTTCTCAACTGCGAAGACCTCTCCACCGCGAAGGTGCTCGCCAATCGGGAACTCGCGGACCTTGTTACCGCGCTGGGCACCGGCGCGGGCGAGAAGTTCAACTACGACGGCCTTCGCTACGGCAAAATCATCCTGCTGATGGACGCGGACGCGGATGGACATCACATCACAACGCTGATGCTCGACTTCTTCTTCCGCCACGCGATTGAACTTATCAAGAAGGGGCACGTGTTCATCGCGCAGCCGCCCCTGTACCGCGTCGACGTTGGCAAGGAGACACACTGGGCACGAGACGACGACCACAAGGAAGAGATTCTCTCGAAGCTCGGAAACAAGAAGTACGAATTGACGCGGTTCAAGGGACTGGGCGAAATGAACTACAACGTGCTGAAGCAAACGACGCTCGATCCGCGCACGCGCACGCTGCTGAAGGTCGAGATCGACAGCCCGACCGCGGCTCACAACGCCTTCCAGGAACTGCTCGGCAAGGAGGCCGCGACGCGCTACAAGTTCATCATGGAGAAGGCGGACCAGACCATCGCCGAAGAACTGGACGTGTGATGCCTCTTAACGAGCCGCGACCGCGAGGGAGCGGTTGAGATTTCACCGCTCCCACGCGGTCGCGGCTCGTTAAGACTCAACCTGCCGGTGCTTCACGCCCCTTCCACCCGACCGGCTTGCCGATCACAGCGCGGACAATCGCGTACCACTGCACCGCGAGCAAGAGCACGATGGCGACGGGGTGAAGCAACATACTCTCCGGCGGCTGTTTCGCACTGGCTCTTAGACCCAGGCGCGGGGACCAAGCGACGAACGCAACCATTGCGAAGGCCAAGTGAAGATCGCGTTCGAGCCAAAACCCACAACAGAGCATCACAAACGGCAGCACCTGTCCGCAGAGCAACACCACGGTCCAGAAGAGAATTTGCCCGGTCGAGGCCATTCCTTCGCGGGCGTTCTTCGCCAGTCCGAACCACACTTCGCGCGCGGAGCGATACATGCGACAGGTGGCGAGGTTCGTTGCATCGCAAACGTCCGTGTAGAAGCCAGCTTTGCGGTACGCGCGCGGAAGCGTC
>JAKEEV010000710.1 GCA_022616395.1 Planctomycetia bacterium
GGTTCACTCGATACCACTTCGTAAGGGAGTTGCGCGGAAGGAATCTTCGTCGGGGGTTCACTCGGCCGCGCTTCGTCTGGCTCGGCGATGGGCAGTTCGTCTTCCACCACCTCGTAGGGCACCGCGGGAGCGAAGCCGTGAGCGCGATTGTATGCGGCTCGGGCAACCGGGTCGGTCAGGCACACAAGTGCCTGGGCGAGACGAGTCATTCCCTCGGTGACCACCTCCGGGTGAAGGAGTTGGTGTGGGCGAAGCAACTCCATGCGCTCAAGTACGCGGGCTTCGATGTCGGCATATTCACCTGTGCCGGGAGTCAGGCCGAGCAGGGTGTAGTGATCCGGCGGCCACTGACCGGGCGGGAGTCGAAGCCACAATCGCAGCCGGTCGTGATCCACGGGAGTTCCAGAGGACAGAAGGCAGAGAGCAGAGGACAGAAGACAGAGGTTTGTTTTTTACCCCGAAGGGGTTTCAGACCAAAGCCCAGGGTCGATTGCGACAGCAAGCGCACCCTGGGAAGCCAGGAAAGCACCGCATTGGGTCGCCGATGTGCGTTCGTTGATTCCGCAGGCGTTCGGAACCCAGGGTTCCGAACGCGAAGCGCGTGCGCCACCCTGGGCTTTGGTCTGAAACCCTTCGGGGTAAAAACCAGAGCCATGCTCGATTTTTGTCCTCTGCCCTCTGATCTCTGCCCTCTGTCTTCTGACCTCTGCTCTCTGCTCTCTGCCCACTCCCGGCAAGGTGGGCAAGCCGGCTTGTTCTGTCGAGGGAAGCAAGTTATAACGCCCCGCCGTGGAGTTGGGACTTTGGTGAGGCGAAAGCGCGCATGAGGAACTTCCGGCGGAGTGTCTGGTTCTCGTGGCCGTATCGTTACCGGCTGGTCGCATCCCTTTTCTGCGCGCTTGTGGTTGCCGCGCTCTGGAGTATCAATCTCTCGGCCATCTACCCCGTCCTGAAGCTCTTTCAAGACGACAAGAACCTTCAGCAGTGGGTGGATGACGAGATCGAGGGGCACCAGAAGCAGGCCACGGCTCCCGAACGCATCGCGACACGCGACAAACTCCACGCCGCCCTCAAGCAACTGGAACAGCAACCCGACACACCGGACCGCGAGAAGCAGGAGCGGGGGTATTCCGCCCAGCTCGCTCAGGTTCAAAGCGAAATCAGCTACCACGAATCGTGGGCCTACCGCTACCAGTGGCTACGGGCCAAGTTGATCCGGCACCTCCCGACCGACCGGTTTGAAACCTTCATGTGGCTGTTGGCCGCGGTGATTGCCGGTGTGGTGGTCAAGGGTTTATTCGAGTTCTTCCACGAATCGCTCGTCGGTCAAGTCACCAATCGCACGCTGTTCGACCTGCGGAATGCGTTCTTCCGCCAGACGATTCGTCAGGATGTGAGGCAACTCGCGGGCACAGGCAGCGCGGACTTGATGTCCCGGTTCACCAACGACACCGAGCAAGTCGGAATCGGGCTGAAGGTTCTTTACGGGCGGATTGTGGGCGAACCGCTCAAGGCGTTTGGCTGTCTCGTCGCCGCGTGCGTGATTAGCTGGCAACTGACTCTGGTGTTTATCGTCGTCGTTCCTCTGGCGTTGTACCTGGTGCTCTGTGTGAGCCGCGCGATGAGGAAGGCGGCGAAGAAGGTGTTGGAGCGGATGTCGGCGATGTACAAGATTCTGCGTGAGACCTTCGACAGCATCCGGGCCGTGAAGGGGTTCACGCGTGAAGCTCACGAGCGCAGACGATTCCGGATCGCCAACCGCGAGTTCTATCGCAAGGCCATGCGGCTGATTAATATCGACGCCTTCACCAACCCGGCAGTTGAAGTGCTGGTGGTGCTGGCCGTGGGGCTTGCTCTGGCCAGCGGAGCGTATCTGGTACTCACTGGCCGAACGCACATCTGGATCTTTCGGATGACCAGTCAGCCGCTGGGTTTCGAGGCGCTGTTGCAACTCTATGCGTTCCTGATTGCCATTGCCGACCCGGTGAGGAAGCTCTCAAGCGTTTACACCAAGCTCCAGGGCGCGGAGGCCGCATCGGGGCGCATTTTTGAGCTGTTTGATCGTCCGCCGGAAATCCAGGCGAACCCCACCGGCTCGCGGCTGACCGACGTGACCAAACAGATCGAGTTCCGAGCCGTATTCTTCGCCTACAACCCGGCTGGCGATCAACACACGCTCGACGATGTCTCTCTGACCGTGAAGGCGGGCGAGACCATCGCCATTGTCGGCGGAAATGGATGCGGGAAGACAACGCTGCTTGCGCTTCTTCCGCGCTTCATCGACCCGGACCTCGGCTCGGTGCTCATTGATGGCGTGAATTTGCGCACCGCGCATCTGCGTTCGCTGCGCAAGCTCATTGGCATTGTCACACAGGACACGCAGTTGTTCGACGACACGGTGTTCGCCAACATTGCTTACGGCAAGCGCGGCGCGACTCGCGAAGAGGTCATCGAAGCCGCCCGGAAAGCGAATGCACACGACTTCATCGAGAAGAAGCCTGCCGGTTATGCGACGCGCATGGGAGATGCGGGGGTAAACTTCTCTGGCGGCGAGAAGCAGAAGATCGCGCTTGCCCGCGCGATTCTTCGGAACCCGCGCATCCTCATCCTCGACGAGTTCACCAGCCAGATTGACGCTCAGAGCGAGGTCGACATCCACTCAGCAATCAAAGAGTTCGTGAAGGGCCGCACGACATTCCTGATTACTCACAAGCTCAATACCGTGCCCGAAGTCGCCGACCGCGTCGTGATGATGGAAGCGGGGAAGATACTCGCTGTCGACACGCACACGGAATTGATGAACCGATGCGAACCGTATCGCAGACTGTTCGAGTCCGCCCAACTGCGCAAAGACAGCGGATCACCCGCCAGAGGCGAAGTTTCCGCACCGGCCCCGTCACAAGTTTCCTTCAGTTCGACTCCAACGCCCGATTCGTCCCCGAATGGAGTTGAAACACAACCACCGACAACTCAACAACGCGACGCGGCATGAAAGGGCGTTCGCGGAATCCGCTGTCTTTAGTTGGAGTCAGAGCTTTAGGCAGTTCTTTGTTCCGAACCGCTTCAGGCGCGACTCCAACACAGAGCCGCGTTCGGTCTCTGCTTCTTTGCGCGTCTCCGCTTCTGCTTGTCCTGTTTCTTCTCTTCTTTCAGCTTGGCTCACGCGATCTCGTCAGTAGTCACGAAGCACGAGCGGCTCAGAATGCCCAGCGCATGCTCGATAGCGGCGAGTGGGGGTTGCCGGTTCTCTTTGACGGTCAGATCGACTTGCAAAAACCGCCTGGCTATTACTGGCTCGCCGCGGTTGCGGGATGGGCCAGTGGCGGGCAAGTTTCGCCGTTCATCGCGCGGTTGCCCTCCGCGCTGAGTGGGCTTCTCGCGGTCCTGCTTGTGTACTTCGCGCTTCGTCGTGATGGCCGACCGA
>JAKEEV010000005.1 GCA_022616395.1 Planctomycetia bacterium
TGACCCAGCCGGCTGATGCCGGCGGTTCGACAACGCCCCGTCGAACCGCCGGCGTTAGCCGGCTGGGTGGTGAGTTACCCAAGACAATCTGGATGCACCCTGAACGAATGACGAATGACTGATGACTGATGACTAATGACACTCAACCGCTAAACTACCCGTCTCTTCTCCGGCTCGTGAGCTGGGGCGTTGGGGGGTTTTGCGGTGGCCGACGAGAAACGGGACGCGCCCCGACCGTTCGATGTGCGAACGGTCGAGTACCTGTTGCGTCTGATGTCTGAACACGATCTCGCGGAAATCGATCTCAAAGAGGGAGACCAGCGGATTCGCCTTCGCAAAGGCGGGATGATGCCGCACTTCTCGTCGGCAACTCAGCCCGTTGTGGCGGCTGCACCTCCGACTGTCGCACACTCCGCGTCTCCGGCGGTGGCGAACCCCAAGGCAACGGCTCCCACAGCGCCAGCTTCACCGCCGCCTGCTCCCGCGAAGAAGTTCGTTGAGATCAAGAGCGAACTGGTTGGCACCTTCTATACACGTCCCGCGCCGGGGAAGCCCGAATTCGTCAAGGTTGGCTCGAAGGTCAAGCCGGACACCACAGTGTGTCTCGTTGTCGCCATGAAGGTTAACAACGAGATCAAGGCTCACTGTTCCGGGACAATCGTCGAGGTGGTCGCCAAGGAGGAAGACTTCGTCGAATACGGCACCGTTCTGTTCCGGGTCGATCCGAGTTAGTCATTGGTCATTGGTCATGTGTCATTCGTGTTGGCTCCCGGCGCAAGGCTGTAACTTCCCCGTGAGCATTACGAAGAACCAATGACTAATGACCAATGACCAATGACTAATGACCAATGACCAATTCCCATGTTTCACAAGATTCTGGTTGCCAATCGCGGGGAGATCGCGCTGCGGGTGATCCGGGCGTGTCGCGATCTGGGCGTTGAGGTGGTCGCGGTCTACTCGGAGGCCGACCGTGGTGCTCCGTACCTGGAACTGGCTGATCAAGCCATCTGCATTGGCCCGGCTCCTTCCGCCGAGAGCTACTTGAAGATTCCGCGCATCATCGCGGCTGCCGAGGCAAGTGGCGCTCAGGCCATTCACCCCGGCTACGGCTTCCTCGCGGAGAACAGCAAGTTCGCGGAGCAGTGTCGGGAGTCAAACATCGAGTTCATCGGCCCTCCGGTCGAAGCGATGGACCGGCTTGGCAACAAGGACAAGGCGAAGGCCGTTGCGAAGGCCGCGAAAGTCCCCACGGTGCCCGGTAGCGATGGCATTGTGAACTCCGAAGAGGAAGCGAAACGCTTCGCCAATGCTGTTGGCTATCCGGTGCTCATCAAGGCAGTTGCGGGCGGCGGCGGACGCGGAATGCGACTGGCTCGCGATGAGGCTTCGCTCGTCTCGGGGCTTGCCGCGGCGAAAGCCGAGGCGGAAATCGCCTTCAAGGATGGCCGCGTTTACCTGGAGAAGTATCTCGACCGTCCGAGACACGTCGAGGTGCAGTTACTCGGCGATCAGCACGGAAACGTGCTACACCTCTTTGAGCGCGACTGTTCGCTTCAGCGCCGACATCAGAAGCTGGTCGAAGAATCACCTTCGCCCCGTTTGCCGGACAACGTGCGTCAGGAGATGTGCGCAGCGGCCGTGAGACTGGCGAAGGAAGTTGGCTACTTCTCAGCGGGGACGTGCGAGTTCCTCGTCGATCAGAAGAACAACTACTACTTCATCGAAGTGAATGCCCGCATCCAGGTCGAACATCCCGTCACGGAACTGGTCACCGGCGTGGATTTGATTCGCCAACAGATTCGAGTCGCGGCCGGCGAACGGCTGAGCTTCACGCAGAAAGACATTGTTCCGCGCGGTTGTGCAATCGAAGTGCGCATCAATGCGGAAGACACAGCTCACGACTTCCGGCCGAGTCCGGGCACAATTACAACCTGGCGACCACCAGGCGGGCCGGGCGTGAGGCTCGACTCGCACGTTGTCGCGGGCTATCGTGTGCCGCCAACTTATGACAGCATGGTGGCGAAGTTGCTCGTTCATCAACCAACACGCGCCGAAGCGTTCGCAGTCATGCGCCGCGCTCTCCGCGAGTTCATCGTTGAGGGAATCCACACCACCATTCCCATCTTGAAGACCATCTTCGACACGCCGGAGTTCATCAAGGGCGATGTCGATACCACCTTCATCGAACGCGTGCTCATGCCCAAGTAGGACAGGCTGGAAGCCTGTCCTACTTAGCTCTGTTGCCCGCGACCGCGGAGTGAACTAGACTCCGGTGCCGGTTGATTCGCCCACTCTTCAACTTCCAGGCAATCTCATGTCTGATCCTTTTACCGGAAGTGCGTGCTGCGCGGTCATTCGCCGAAATGCCGCGGTCGCGCTTCTGTTCATCTTGCTCGCGGTCGCAACGACCGGCTGGGCGATCACCGCCACACGCGACCGGCCCGCTGCCTCCAAGCCGGAGCAAGTTCGGCAACCGGAGCCGGTATACGTTCCGATGGTGGTTCCGGTCAACTTTTCGCCCACGGACCCATTCGAGATGGTCGAAGTCGTGGTGGCCGCTCGGGATCTGCCGGTCGGCACCATGTTGACTCGTGACGAACTGCATCGCGCGGTGAGGATGAAGAAACTACCCAAGCACAGCTTGCCGCCGGCTTTCGTGGTGAACCCCGAAGAGTTAGTGGACAAGCGGCTCACGCGCCACATGCGGTCCGAAGAGGCATTCCACCCGCAAGACTTGACCACGGGCAATCCTCTCGCTCTGCCCGCCGGGTACGACATGATGTCCCTTCAGGTGAGCGTTGGGGGAACGGCTGGGTTCGTTGGGCCGGGGAGTTGGGTGGATATCCTCGCGACCGCCCGATTCAACCACAAGCTGATCGCGTTTCCGGTGCTCATCAATGTGCTCGTCGTCGCGGTGGACACCTGGGATGCAGGCATGAAATGTTCTCACCCAGGGCTGACAACGGTTTCCTTTGCGGTCACGCAGAAGCAGGCGCTTGTGCTCTCCGCCGCCAAGTCCCGCGACTGTCATCTCGTACTGCTGTTTCGGAATCCGAATTCGAGCAACGACCGCGACAAGGATTACAACCTCGACGAAGTGATTAAATTGCTGACAGATGACAAGAGGTGGAAGGAAGGGCCATCGAAGAACGATAGCGACATTGAAGGAAATCCGAAGCCGAAGGGACCACCAGTCGGAGATCCTCCAGTTGCTCCGAAGCCGAACGTACCACCAGGGGACGGTTATCCGTTAGTTGCGCCCAAGCCGAAATCAGGACGAGTGATTGAGTTTTATACGATACCCCAACCGCCACGATTCCTCCTTCTCGAACCGCCGATCTAGGCACGCACTCTGGGTGTGGTCCGCTCGGCACCGATGAAGAAGTAGGCCCGCCGAGCCGAGGCGGGCTTTCATAGTAGTCATCACGCTCCGCGTGATGTCGCCGCGATAGCGGCGGGTTTTTTCTTTTCAAAGCGATTGGTCCGCGACGCCAAGACAATCACCGCTCTTCGAGCGGCCATCACGCGGAGCGTGATGACTACTATGAAAGCACATCACGCGGAGCGTGATGACTACTATGAAAGCACATCACGCGGAGCGTGATGACTACGATAAAACCGTGCCGCTCGGCAAGCGGCACCTACCAAACGGCGAATTGAAAAGTGTAGCACAACAGATCGTTGTTTGACCGTCGCGTGAGCCGCAACTCACTTCGGCATCGGCTTCGCGCTCGGGGAACTGATCGCCTCAAACTCCAGCGTGATTGTCTTTAACCCCGGCATTGCCTGTTGCAGCTTCTGCCACCCCGCGGGCGTGAAATCGTCTTTGCTGAGCGTGATCTTGCGCGGAGGAGGCATGAGCAGAGGCGAAAGCATCTTCGCGGGTTGAATCATCCCCCAGCCATACGAGTTGTCCTTGCCCTTCGCGCCAAGATCAGCACTCTGAGTCTCGATCAGCTTGCGAAACTCAGCCGGTGAGGGCGTTGAGCCGTTCGCGCGGCAGTTCGACACATACAGAGCCGCGCACCCCGCGACATACGGAGTCGCCATCGACGTTCCGCTGAGCGTTGCATGTCGTCCGGCGGAATAAGTGCTTCTCACGTTCACGCCGGGTGCCACGACCGCGACTTCTGGCCCTCTCCCGCTGAATGACGCCAGTTGTTTCGTGTCGTCGATTGCCCCAACGCAGATCACCTCCGGGAACTTGCCCGGATACTCCGTCACGCCTCCGTTGCCGGCCGCGGAAATCACGATGATGCCCTTGTCGGTGGCTCGTTTGATCGCAGCGCGCATGTTTGGATCGCTCGCTCTCGGCCCGGCCGCGAGGCTCATCGAAATGACATCCACTTTCTGCTCAATGGCCCAGTCGATGGCTTGCGCGATCCACGCGAACGAACCGGAACCGTTATCGCCAAGCACCTTCGCGATGTACAACTCCGCTTCGGGTGCCACACCAACGACGCCGAAGCCGTTCTCGCCCGCTGAGATGATTCCCGCGACGTGACTACCGTGGCCGTTCATGTCTTCGACGCCCGCGCGCGAAGTGGTGAAGTTCTTCATCTCCTTGATTCGACCCGCGAACTCCGGATGTGTGCTGTCGATGCCCGTATCGAGTACCGCGACCTTCGCGCCCTTCCCCTTGGTCACTTTCCACGCCTCAGGAACACCAATGACTGAGTGACCCCAGTCCGCGGTCTCGGTTGCGACGGCCGACGGTGCGAAGACTTGCAGCGGGACCAGTTCCCCTTCGGGAATGAGGACTTGCTTTTTCTCTTCGGGCGTGTGAGGCACTGCGGTGATCGCTGTCGGCACGCACGCCAAGAGCGTTGCCAGCACAAGCGACAAACAGGATGTGAAACGCATTTCCGAGTCTCTCTGGGTGTAGAGCGGGTGGGGAATCCGCGGATGTGATCGTGTGATGCGACACCCACGCGCACACGATTAGTGATTATTTGTACACTATTTCGGAAGTGATGCAAGATCGGTTTCCCAAATTCTCCGCGCGTCTTTGTTGGATTCCCGGCTTCAGCCGGTCTTGGCTTTTCCGCCTGAAGGCGGGACTCCAACAAAGAGCATGTAACGCGGCGGTATCAACTCCGTGGCGTCTGGTTGTGCTGAGTGTGTGGTGTTGCTACGGTCGAGCTATTCGCTTGGAGGATATTCACATGATCGGAATCACCGCCGCGCTCGCGCTGGCAATCGCTGCCCCGCCTCCGCTGCCGGATGGCAAGAGCATTGACGCGCTCTCATTTCACTTTTCGTCGGGTATCCCGGGGCTAAGCCCAAGTGGTGTGTTGAACATCACCGCGGATGGGAAAGTGAACTACTCCCATCAAACCGCGCCGTCCACCGGTAGTGGTGGCAAGGTCACACAGAAGAAATGGGAACTGACGAAAGCCGAAGTCGCGGAGCTGTTCCGCAAGTTGGTCGCGGATGGATTGCTCGACATTCCGGAGGCGGCCGGCAAACACGCAGCCAATGAGTTCACGGTCTATTCGGGCCGGTGGCAACTCGCTCTGCCTACCGAGAAGGTGCCCGAGAAAGTGCTGGCCCACTTACGACCGCTCCTCGTGAAGGCCCACCCCGCGTTATGGGAAAAGCCGGTGATGGAGAAACCCAAGCTCACTCATCTCCAATACTCATTCACCCCGAAGGCGGAAGGAGAAGAGTCAACGATCACCATCGACCGAGCGGGCAACATCACTTACAAGCGCCGGACTCACCCCGCGAAGCCCGGAGGCTCGAAGGTACTCGTGAA
>JAKEEV010000711.1 GCA_022616395.1 Planctomycetia bacterium
CCGCTGCTAGGCTTAACTGGCGGCTCGTCCTTCTTCGGCTCGATCACCTGTTCGTCTCCCCACTCGATGCGGCACTTGGGCAGAGCGGCGGCGAGTTTCTTCGCTCCAGCCTCGGTTACCTTCGTGCGGTTCAGAAACACGCCCGTGAGTGTTTTCATCTCGCTCAGCGTCGGGATCGCGTCATCGGAAATGCCCGTGTCGCTGAGGTAAAGTCTCTGAAGTTTCTTGAGTCCCAGTAGCGGCTTGAGTCCGTCGTTGGTGACCTGAGTTCCGTCCAGATCCAGTTCTTCGAGTTCGGTCAGTTCGACGAGTATCTTCACTCCATCGTTGGTGACCGGCCCCGCCGACAGGCACAACTCGACCAAGCGCTCTTTGTGAACCAACAGAGCGCGGAGTCCATCCGTCGTGAGCGAGTGGCGGTCGAACAGGTGGAGCGTGCGAAGTTGCGTGAGCGGCTCCAGCCGTTTCAGGTCGGCGTCGGTGAAGGGCGTGTTGATTTGGATTCCTTCGATCTTGAACGGACCGGCCGGAAGATCGGCCAGTTTCGTGATGTCGCACGTCTCCGTGTCCGGCAACCTGATGATGACCTTCGAGTTCTCCCGCATGAGTAGCCACTCGGCAATGGTGCGGTCTGAATCGTCTGCCTTGATCACCTTGCGGTCGTTCCAGATGATTTCGCACTGAGTTAACTTCGCGGCCAACTTCTTCGCGCCCGGTTCCGTGACCTTCGTGTTCGCGACGATCAGTTTCCGCAGGGTGGTCGCGGACTCCAGTTGTTTCAGTCCCTTGTCCGTGATCGGGAGATCCTGCAGGTCAAGTTCGGTCAGTTTCATCCCGGCCGCGTGGACCAGCCCGTCGTCGGTCACTTTGGTTCGCTCAAGGCTGAGGGACTTCAGTTCCGGTAATGCCTTCAGTTTCGCCAGACCGTCGTTGGTGATGGGAAGGTCATTGAGCACGAGCGTGATCATTTTGGGAAACCGGATGGTGTGATCCAACCCCCCGTCGGTCACCTTCGTGTTGGTCAGGTTGAGTTCGGCGAGTTGCGTGTTCGCGATCAGATAGGATAGCCCATCATTACCGACCCCGGAGCGCTCCAGGCTGACGAAATTGAGTGTGGTCATGCCTTTGAGGTGCTTCAGCCCCTCGTCATCGACACCGGCGCAGTAGTTCAAGTTCAAGATCACCAGTTTCTTTCCCACCAGGGGGACGAAACCGGATTTGGTGATCGCGGTGCGCGAGAGATCGACATTCACCAGCGGAAGGTTCCGAAGGCGCTCGACGGTCTTGTCCGTGAGCTTCGTGCTTCGGAGAGCCACGGCGGTGAGTCGGGTCAACTTCGGCAGGGAAACCAGCGCGGAATCGCCGATTTCGACCTGCAGCGACAGTTCGCGTAACCCCGCGGCCGCTGGCGAAGCGAGGAACCGAGCCAACCCGGCATCAGTGACCGGTTGAAAATGCAATTCCAGTTTCTCCAAACCCTGAAGATCACGGAAACTGTCCAGCGCCTTGTCCTCGACTGTGGGCTGGCCGGTCACGATGATCGAGACCACGCGGAACGACTCCGTTGGGAGTTGGTCGAGCTTGTGGATGTCATTGTGGCGAACTTGCCCAACAAGAACATCAACCGCGCCACCGTTGCGAATAACCCACTCCGCAACTCGGTGATCCGGATCGTTCACCGGCTTCGGCGGATCGTTCTTCTTCGGCGCGGGAGGCTGCTGCTTCGTGTCATCAACAACATCCTGTTTGTCTTTGGGCTTCAGAGCTTGCACGGCGAGCAACACCAGGCCGATCAGAGCAATCACTCCGCAAGCAGCGACCGCGGGCCAGAACCACTTCGGAGGAGAACCCGACCCGCGCGAACGCGGAGCGGAAGCCAGCGCGGGAGTCGAGTGGACAACCGCGTCGGCGTGCGTCGTGTCGATCTCGGCCCACGGATCAGGCACGGCCGGTGTGTCGAGCGCGGGAGGAAGTGGAATCGCTCGCACCGGCAGCGCGGTCAAGCTGCGCTCGATGGCTTCCAGTTCCTCCGCGACACTCTCAGCGCTTTGCCATCGTGCGGTTGGGTCTTTCGCCAATAGCCGCTGAATGAGCGCACTGAGAGCAGGAGGTAACTCCGGGGCCAGTTCCAGCGGAGATGTGGGTTGATGCGCGACCACCGCGGCCATCATGTCGAACGCGCTCTCTCCGGTGAACGGCAGCCGACCCGTTGACATCTGATAAAGCACAAC
>JAKEEV010000712.1 GCA_022616395.1 Planctomycetia bacterium
CCCACCGTAGTTCGTCCCGAAGTAATCGTTAGCTCCCTTCCCGTTGTCGAAGTCAATTGATAAGAACCGGTTCGCGTGTTGGTTCTTGCTGAGTTCCCAAAACGGTGTGCCGTCCATATCGACGGTGTTCTTCCCAACTCGTTTCTGGACGTCGAACAACTCATGCTTACCGGCGCCTGTTCCGCCGTAGCCGACGATGCTCACGAGCTTTCCAGGGGCAGTTTCGGGCACGTCGTCAGTCGTTCCGTACAACTCGTATGCTTCGGCTTTGAATGGGGCGACGAGCAACCGATCAGGGGCCGGTGTCGGCGCGTCAGGGTCCGCTAACCGGATGATGGCGATGTCGAAGGACTGTTTACTATCACCCGTCCATCTTTTGTCCCTGACCTGGATCGACTCGCCGGTGGGAATCGCGATCGGGATTGTCACTCCCTTGGCGTAGCCGGTACGCGGCATTGTGAAAGTAATATCCATCTTGTTCGTCGGGTCGGTGTGGTGAGCAACCGTGATGACGTGGTGACCATGGCCCTGACCCTGGCCGGTTTGAATCAATGAGCCGGTACCGGTGTTTCCTGCCGAGGAAACCTTGACCACCCCGTCGTAGCCCTTGCCCGGTGCGACGAGGTCTGCGGCGGTGAACTGCTTCGTGTCTGGGGGTGCGAAGTCTGGAACGGGAGCAGGATTTACAGCCTGACCGATGACGGGAGCAATCCTGTCTTCAAGTCGGATGAATACACCAAGTGGGTTCCGTCGCGCCGTCATGGAATGCCTCCGTGTCTTGTCGCGGGAGTTACGTCAGGGCCAGGAGTTCGAGTTGAAGGTTACAGCATTGGAATCGTTCACTTCACCAGAGGGCTGGAGACCTATACGGGATTTGCACATCGACCGAGGAACAATACCGCTCCTGTCCGCCGGTCCACAATCAGGAACATGAATGGCTGATCGGCTCGAAAGTCGAACTGCGTGTAACTGGTTGAGATATCCACCGCAGTGGCGGCTGCCGCGACCGTGCCAACTTCGTCAACCTCGATGACACCCTCGTGAATCACATTGGCGATGCTCAGCCCACCGCCAGGATTGATGCCGGAGAAGTCCGCGGCACCGAACGCTTGTTGCATTCCCAGTGCTTTCAAGGTGTCTGGGAGATCAAACCTGCTTCGGGTGGTGAAACGCGGCAGAACAACTTCCCGCTGAATGCCGTATCGCAAGTTGATGGTCAAGTCGCGGAGCATCGGTGCAGTCAGCGTCTTCTCCACGTCGCGCAACCCCCACCTCTTAACGGGCAGCACTACGAGCATCGACAACTCGCCGTGATACGGCAGTTCGAGCAGGTGTAAATCAGGGGTCTTGGAAATCCGAAATTCGCCGTGCGCGTGGCGCATCAGGGGCACCTTGACGGCAACTCCGGGCGCTGGCTCAAAGTTCTCGTCTTTGGTCAGCGATTTCGGGAACGGGACCGCCCACGTGGCATTCATGTAGATAGCGTTCGTCAGCACCAATCGCGTCGCGGGGCTGATGGCATCCTGTTTGAGCAGTTCCTTGATTTTGTCCTGGGTTTTCTCTTCCACCCAACGGTTGATGGTCTGGCGGGAGCCTTCCGGGTCGCCCGCAAAGTCCACTTGGCGGAAGCCGCCAGCATAGTTCTTGCGATTCAGTTCGAGAAACTCCGGTCGGAACGGGAATCCCTTCTGCCCCCAGAGGGCATTGGCGACATTGAGCTTGTAGGGCTTGTCCTTGCCTCCCGTCAGTTGATGAGCCGTCGCGCCGAATGCTGAGTGCAACTTCTCGTCCGGTAGCGTGAAGTGCAGAACCTTCTTCATCTCCTCGGCGGTCTGCCCGCGAGCACCGGCGTAGGTCATGCCCAGAGCCGTGCGGATGCTGTACGGCGAAATGACGATGTTCCCCTGCTCCGTCTCCGCGAGCTTCTTGTAGAGGTCGATGGCGAAGGCATTGTTCCCCTCGGCCAGCGCCTTCAAATCTTCGGCAGGAGCGGACGGTGGAGGCTCTTCGGGTTCGGGTACCGGTTCGGGCAGCGGTTCAGGAGTTGGCGTTACCGGAGCGACGCACGCCCCGACACTCAATGCCAGAAGTGCCAGACCGAGCAACCACAGCGCGCGTGAACGGAACATGTTTCCCTCGCGGCAAGCGATTGGAAGAAGTTGAGTTGCAACGAATAACACAGTAACCGAGCAACCGTTTGTCCGTCAAGCAACGGGGAAGAAGATGGCCGTGAATGGAGTGAGGCCGCGCGTTCGAGAACGCCGGCCCCGCGTGACTGAGCTAATCGTGACGTGTTACTCGCTCAGCGGTAGCCATTCGGTGATGTCGTAGCGGGAGTGAGTGGCGGTCAGCGGGCTGGCGAGTGCCTGGAAGTAGGCCGGCTGGCACGCGGAGAGCAAACTCGCCACTTCTTCGGGGCGCAAGTTGGCGTGTTCGCGACAGAACATCAGGTCCGTGGCCGCTCCGTTGACCGCAATCGTCAGAGACGCGGGGACGGTCTTCTTCACCAGACTCGCGAATGACTTGCCCGATTCGGTATCGGGCACCAGCACGAAGGTCTGGCCTTCCATCTCCTGTCCGCACGGAGGAGTGGCCCGACAGTGGTAATCCTGAATCCGAGTGGTGACTTCCACCCTTCGAGCACGAGACGTGGACACTTCCACTTCCGTTACGTCGGTGATCGGTAAGAGATCGCTGAGGAACGCTGTCGTCTGCTCCACCATCGGGGCCACGAGTGTGCGGCTCATGTCGGCGTTGAGAACGCAGAGGGCAATCAGTCCTCCACGCGGTTCCAGTACAAGCTTCTGGAGTGCCACTTCCAGCCGCAGCAGGTCATTTGACTTGACCGAGTTCACCACCCTCTTGGCTGAGCGCTCGATGTGAGTTTCCCCCGCGGGCAGAACCACGTTGAGCGTGTTGGTGGGGTGGAGAGTTTGTTGAAGCGATTCCTCGGTGAACGCGACCGGAGTATCCGACGATGGGGGGAGATTGGTTAACGGCGATTCCATCTCCTGGACGAGCAGTTCCAGACGGGTGCGGCAGTAGAGAAGTTCGCGCAGTCGCTCTTCCACTCGTCCGCGCAGGGCGCGATAGAACTTCGCGGTCGCATCCGCGAGGTCTTCTTGCAGTCGCACGCGAGCGAAGGCACGCAGTTGGTCGAGGAAGTGCCTCATGCTCCGTCCGCTGCGGCCGCCGAAGAAGCTGAACGTTCCGCTCCCGGCCTGACACGCATCGAGCGCGGCCTGTACGTCTGCTTTCGCCTGTCGCGCCTTCACCGCGACTTGCTGGACACGGGCATCAGCTCCGTTGGCCCATTCACTACAAACAGCCACCAGTTTCTTGTAAGCGCAGGCCACGGCTCCGAGCCTGTGGCCGGGCAACTCCTCCAACGGCCGGACGACTTCGGCGAATTCATTCCCCCACGCCTCGGCCAGGCGCTTGATCGCGTCGTCGAGCATCTTCGCGGTGCGGCTTCGCCGAACCGCGATGTCTTGCTCGCCACTGGGCCGAACGCCCATCAGGTCGCGTGCCTGATCCGAGACGCTTCTCGACCACGAAGCGGCGTCTGGTCGGCGGCCAGCGGCCGTGATCTGTCCTTCCAGTCCGGTCAGCCAGCGTTCGATCTGTTCGGCCGGCCCGCCATCCGGTCCGCGCACCGTGTCCTTCTCGATCTGCTCGCGAACCGCATCGGGCCTCAGACGCGAATCGCTTGTCGCCCGAGCGATGATCTTGTCGATGGCCGAGGGGTCCGTCGGTGGAGCATCGTCCGCTTTCCACTCCTTGAGCAGCGACAGGCAAATCTTCTGAGCGGCAGCGCGCAGAAGCAACCCGCGCGGGAACCACACGCCATAAGTGCCGAACGACCGGAACGGGCTGCGATCAAAACCAACCGGCCTCGTTCGGAGTTGCTCGAGAGCGGGACCAAGAGGAGTGGTCAGATCGTGAGAAACGTAGCCGGCCAGGTGAGAGAGGGTATCTCGGAAGGCTTCGGGTGTGCGCTCCGGAAGTGGGAGCAGGTAAGTTGCGGTGAACGGCAACCCCTTGCTTTCCACTTTCGGCCCTTCGGGGCCTCCGTAGTGACCGACGAACGACACGTCCGGGTCGGCGTAGTGATTGAGTTCGGTAATCGCGGCGTAGACGTTGGCCAGTTCGTGATCGGACGAGTTCGGGTCCGTCGGAGCCGCTGCATAGATGAATGCCGTGACCGAGGCATCGGAGGAGGTCATGCGAGCAACCACTCTCCGGACCGCATAACCCAGGTCGATGAGCATTCCGCTCGATCCGCCGCTGGCTCCCGCGAACACATACACCTGAGGCGTGTTGTCGCGCACGGTCAGCCCGGTTTGATCGGACGACTGGGCGAGCGATTCGGGGTGAGTGGCAATCTGAAGTTCGCGGCGCAGGCGCGTGACGAAGCGCAGATAGTTATCGCAGAACGCAAGCCGCCCAAGAGCGCGCGAACCGCCCGCGTGCAAGTTGCGCGGAATCGCGTAGAGCTTTTCGCGCGGAAGCCAGTCGAGAATCTGCTCGATCTGCCGTCTGCGATACTGAGTCACCGGCTGGAGCGGGACCGGGAAGACTTCATCCACGGCCAGAGCCACATCAGGCGGCGCACTGATGGCCTTGGTGACCGCATCCGGGTCGCAATCGACATACAGGAAGCGGAAACACGGCACCTGCACGACATCGCCGACTCGGTCAGTGAGTCGGCAGCGGAGTTCCTGAAGCGCCCGGCGACCGAAACTACCGATTCCGATGAGTACCGTCGGGCGCAGGACGCCCGTTTCCCGCTGCGGCGCGGTCGCTGACAGCAGGTGATCTTCGTCGATCTCCGGGTGAGCGACGGGCCGTGTGCGAGCTGGCGTGGGGAGAGTCGCCACTCGGCTGGAGGGACGCGGGCCGGGTGGAGTGAGGTCCACATCATGAGCGGCTCGATCACCATTCGACCAGGCTCCCGGTTCCATGACTCCGTTGCCTGAACTACTGCTTCCGATGCTGTCCGGTCGACCAGTCAGAGTGCGGATGAACGCCGTGCAACTGGGGAAGCGGTCATCGGGGTTCTTCGCCAGTGCCCGAGCCACCACGGGCCGATCCGATTCCGGCAACATGCTCAGGTCCGGCGGCTCCGTCATGTGTTGAAGCGCGAGCTGCCGGATATTCTTGCCGGAGAACGGCCTCTTGCCGGTTAATAACTCGACGTACACCACCGCCAAACTGTACTGGTCAGAGTGCTTGCTGATCTTGTTCGAGAACGTTTCGGGTGCGGCGTAAATCGGCGTGACTCCACCCATCAGCCCCGACGAACTCGAGCGTTCGAGTTGCTTCACCAGTCCGAAATCCGCGACCTTGACGCGATCGGCAACCATGAACAGGTTGCGGGGCTTCACGTCGAGGTGCTGGAGGTTGTGCTTCTCGATGAGGTGATCCAGACCGACGGCCGCGTCATCGAGGAAGCCAAGCAGAATGTCTCGCGGGATGCCAGGCCGACCGGCTTCCTGATACTCCACGAGCGTCTCGTGCAGGTTCTTGTCGGCCAGCTCCATGACAATGACGAGTTCGCCGCCGATGTCCTGAATTTGCTCGATGGAGAGAACAAACGGGTGCCTCACCTGCTTGACGCGTTCCAGCGCCTTCATCTCTTGAATGGCTCGAACGTCGTCGCCGTCGAGAGCGTTGAGGTTCCCGTAAACAAACTTGATCGCCTTGAGAATCCCGCCGGGCGCAACGCACTTCCACACTTCACCAAACCCACCGGTGCCGATGGGTTCGAGAAGCCGGTATCCGGGCAACGGTTCGGCGTCAGGCTCGCGGAGCCAGTTCATGCGGGCAACCTGTGACCCAGTGGCAGGACGGACCAGCCGGGCGCGAGTTCCGGAAATTTGCCACATGAACCGTAAGTCACGACCGGCAAGAAGTCCAATCGCCAGAGCAGAGTGAGGCGAGAGCATAAACAGTTGAGGCGAGAACAAAAGTTAGCCGACGAGTCAGGCAGGAATTGGCAAATCAGGCGAAGCGGGAGTGACCGGTCGGGCGGATTCGGTCGGATTGTGAGCGGGGCGAGGCAGGCACGCAGCGGTTGACACACCCAACTCAGAGGGTTAGCATCCGTTCACTTGTTGCGGGGAACAGTAATGGAACAGCACATCAGCGAAGCCGACTGGAAACTCTTCCG
>JAKEEV010000713.1 GCA_022616395.1 Planctomycetia bacterium
CAGGCATCTTGCGTGTCTCACGCCAAATGACAGGCAAGATGTCTGTCCTACAACAACAGACAGGCTGGAAGCCTGTCCTACTGCCCGACAAGTCACTTTCCAAACTCCTCTGGCGTCATTTCTCCCCATTGCCTATTAGCCCGTACCCCAAAGCCTCTGGTTAATAGGTGAGGCTCCGCGCTCAGTTGAAGGAGTCAAGTAATGAAACCCGTCCGGTTTCCGTTCGTGTCCGCGCTTGCAATCGTGTTTCTGGCCGCGTCCGCGCTTCCCGTCTTCGCTCAACCGCCAGTTGCGTTTGCAGACGCTGGCCTACACGCGGTTCAGTTCGTCGATGACCGGGAAGGATGGGCAGTCGGCGACGATGGCGTTATCTGGCACTCCATCGACGGCGGAAAGACATGGGAACGCCAGAAGACCGGCACGCGGGCGAGCCTTCGCGGACTGCACTTCATCACACCTTACACCGGCTGGGCGGTTGGGCGTGTGGAGTCGCCAACGGGCGTTTCAATCGGCGTGATGCTCAAGACCACCGACGGAGGCGTTCGGTGGGAGGAAGTCGGCACCAACGCGATGCCCGGCCTGCACGCGATTCGATTCTTCGATGAGAAGAACGGCTTCGTCTGCGGAGACAGCTCGGACGCCTTCCCGACCGGTATCTTCGCGACCACCGACGGAGGAACGACCTGGAACCCGGTGAAAGGTCCGCGTCTGGCGTCCTCACGGGCTGTCGATTTCTTCCCCGGTAAGTTGGGCGCTCTGGTGGCGGGTGCGTGGGGGAAACTTGGAACCGCGCGGTTGCCAGCACAGATCAAAAACGGAATGTTGGAGCCTGACTACCACGAGGCGGAATTCGATCCGCTCGCGGGGCGCACGATTCATAGCGTTGTGCATTCCACGAGCGTTAGCGCGCAGGGATTCACCCCCGCATTCGCGGTGTGCGATGGAGGCGCGGTACTCACCAGTTCCGATGGTGGGAAGAGCTGGGGCTTCGTGAATCTCGGCTTGCCCGCTGAAGCTCTGGCCGCGTGCGACTTCCGCTGTGTCGCTTCGTTCGCGAATCATGTGTGGGTCGCGGGTCGGCCGGGCGGGTTCGTTCTGCACAGTCCAGACCTCGGCAAGACGTGGGAAGTTCAGAAGACCGAACTCACGCTGCCAGTGAACGGAATCTGCTTCCTCAACGATAAGGTTGGCTGGCTCGTCGGCGAATTCGGTTGCGTGATGGGTACGGAAGACAGCGGAAAGACATGGAAAGTTTCCAAGGCGGGCGGTCAGCGCGCCGCTGTGCTGTGTCTGCACGCGAGTGGGAAGAGTTCGCCGTTGGATGTGATGGCTTCGCTCGGAGCGGCGGAAGGTTACCTGTGTACCGCAACGAGCATGATGAGCGCGGACCCCGCCACAGCCGATCCGAAACGCGCCAGCGACTGCGCGCGACTGCGTTATGCGATGCGACTGGCAGGCGGCGCAAGCGCGGATTCCTGTTGGGCGTTTCCGATGTCCGCACACGCGGCCGGACTTCCTCCGCGCGAGTTACTCGCGACCTGGAACCGCGCTCACGGCGGAAAGGCGAACGAACAGATGCTCCGTCAGGCGGTGCTCGCCATTCGTATGTGGCAACCGGAAGTGCTCGTCTGCGATTACGCTTCCCCCGATGCTTCACCGGCGGACATTCTCACACTTCACGCGGCGAAGGAAGCCTTCAAGCAAGCGGCCGATCCGAAGTGCTTCCCCGAACAGATCACCACGCTCGGATTGAGGCCCTGGGCGCCAAAGAAGCTCTACGCGTTCTGGCCAGATGCCAAGACCGCGCCGGTGAAGCTCGATCAGAGCGTCTTCAACAACAAGCTGAACGATTCGCCAAAGGACTATGCCGAACTCGCGTCTCGTCTTCTGGGTGACTCAACAGTGATGGATCGCCGATGCTTCGTGCTGGTTGCTCATCGGTTGCAAGGTTCGGAAACTCACACCAACTTACTGCAAGGGATCACGCTCGCGCCCGGAGGAACCGCTCGCCGAACTGTCGCGCCCGCGTCCTTCGATCCAACCGCAGCCGCGGAGAAGCAGAAGGCGGTTCAGATGCGCCGACAGCTCGAAACGCTCGCCGCGATGAGCGATACCGAACTCGGTGGCATCGACAAGTTGCTCGCGGCTCTCGGAACCGATCTGAAGAAGATGCCGGATGATGTTGCAGCCCGCACTGCGTTCGCCGTTGGCACGCGCTTAACGCGCGAGGGGAAGTGGAGCGAAGCCCGCGAGGTGTTCGGAACTCTCACCACGAACTACCCCGGTCATCCGCTTGCAATCGAAGCCTTCCGCTGGCTAACGCGCTATCACGCCAGCACCGAAACGCGTCGGCGAGTCGAGATGCAACAGAAACTCATGCTGAAGAACGTGGTGTTTGATGCGAACCCCGGTAACAAGATCGCCCCCGCCAGCGGCACAACCACCGGCATCGGCACGCCCGTCGTGATCGAAGACCCGTACCACTTCCACAACCCGAACATGATTCTGAAGTGGCACCTCGCGTGCCTGGAGTTGGAACCGAAGCTCATGGCGTTCGGCCCGGTCTACAGTCGCGATCCGGCCTCGTGGTTGTGCTTCCTCGCGGCCCGCAGACACGTCGGGCGACTGCCGGACGCGGACAAGTTCGTCGCGGATTACTTCAAGCACTCGCCCGGCGCAATCGGAATGAAGCCCGGCGTCAATCCGTGGCGCGATTGCCTCGCGGCGGAGTTGTGGCTTGCCAACCGAGCCGCGGTGCCAAATCAGCCAAAGCCGGTGGCGTACTCCAAGCTCACTGAGAGTCGCCCGCTCCTCGATGGCAAACTCGATGATGACTGCTGGAAGGACGCGAAGACCCTGGCGCTCACCGTGACCGCCTCGGCATCTGAAAAGCCCGACGAGGTGAAGAGCTTCGGCGATCAGTACAAGACCGAAGCGATGGTCTCTTACGACGACCGCTTTCTTTACATTGCACTGAAATGCGATCACCCAACTGGCAAGAAAGTCGAACCGGTAGCCAAGCGGCTTCGCGATACGAATGTCAGCGGTCACGACCGCATCGACATCCTTCTGGATGTGGACCGCGACTATCAAACCTATTATCGCTTCCAGATCGACCACCGCGGATGCCTGGCGGAAGACTGTTGGGGTGATAAGACCTGGAACCCGAAGTATTTCGTCGCGTTCCATTCGGCCGACACCGGCTGGACGGCGGAGCACGCGATTCCGGTCTATGAATTGACCGGCGAGCGCCCCTCACACGGCAAGGTGTGGGCGGCGAACGTATCGCGCTTCGTGCCGGGAATGGGCGTTCAGTCGTGGAGCGGTCCCGCCGACGCCGACCCGCGTCCTGAAGGCATGGGGCTATTGCAATTCCGAGCGGATAAGTGATCGGGGTTTGAAAGTAGTAGGCACACGCCGTGTGCCGTTCTTCTGGGTCAAAGACGAAGAACGGCACCCAGCGAATGCCTAGAGACGGTTTCAAAAGGTCGAAAGCCGGGTTGGCGACATTCTATAGATTGCCAGATAGCCAACATTGCCACCCACAACAGTTGGCAATCTACCATTACTAGACAGCAAAAATCCGTCCAGTAAGTTACTTTTGTATAGTTAACCAACCCCGGCCGCTTTTGACACAGTCTCTACTACTCCGAAAGGCGTTCCGCGCATTTTCACCTCACTTCAAAAGATTCGGCTGCTAACATCGAATCACTTCTGTC
>JAKEEV010000714.1 GCA_022616395.1 Planctomycetia bacterium
GGAGAGGGGCCAGGTGGCCTTTATGGCGAGCAAACGCTGGAATTCATGGGGTTTAGAAAGGCCACCCCCTGGCCCCGATGCCTGGCGCTTCCCTCACGCTTGTCTGGCGCTGGGTCGGGTGGCTGCCGGCGCGCAGGGTGGTCGGTCTGGCGTGCCGGTTGCTTCTACTCCAGTATGCGTGATTACTGTACAAAAGTCAAGTATCCCATTGGATTTTGCCGAACCCGCCGCAGACGGAAACCAATCAATGCGATTGCGTATGATCCCCGACGACTACTTCTCCTCCTTGATCTCTTTCTTGACCCGATTGAGGTAGAAGGTTCCCTTCTTTTCCTCGAGCTTCTTGGCGAGGAAGGCTTCGGCTTCGGCCTTCTGGTTGTACGGGAACTCTTCGACCACCTTGCTGGCGTTATCGTAAACAATCCACACCGCGCGGAGCCGAACTTCCTTGGCCGCGCGGGATCGTTTGGTCGCGGGCTTCTTCGCGGCGGGCTTTTTGGCGACGGGTTTCTTCGCCTTTTTCTTGGGTTTTTCCTCGTCGCCGTCCTCCGCCTCGGCATCAGACTCGTCGCTTTCTTCTTCCTCTTCCTCTTCGTCCTCGCGTTCCACTTCCTCTTGTTTCTTTTCGTAGGCTTCAGCCTCTCGACGCTTATCCATGCGGCTTGGACCGCTCTTGCGCCCCTTTGCCATTGTGCAACTCCTTCAAAACGTGATCGGTTCGCAGCAGTTAAGCTAATCCGTCAGCCGGGAACTGACAAGGGCGGCCGCCTGAGTGCAAAATGCGAAAGGAAAAATGCAAAATGGAAGACCGAAGAGCCGCTGCCCACGACGGATTCCAAGCGGTTTTCCTGTTGCACTTTTCTGGATCAGATCCACTTTCGCCAGCGGAACAAGAGCAGAGCGCCAATGCCGGTGAAAGCCATGAGCGCCAGCGCGAAGGCGAACCCCCACGTCGCGGTTTTGAAGTCCGGCCAGATGTTCTCCTCGAAGTTCATTCCGTAGACGCCCGTGATGAGCGTCATCGGCAGCACGATGGTCGAGATCATCGTGAGAACCTTCATGATCTGATTCAGCCGGTTGGAGACCGCCGCGAGGTGAGTCTCGCCCAGGTCGCTGACCATTTCGCGTGCCGCTTCGATTAACTCCGTGTAGCGCACGAGGTGATCGTAGACGTTGCGGTAGTAGACAATCTCGCGTTCTTCGACGAGGTCGAACTCTCCGCGTGTCAGGCGAGAGAGCACCTCGCGTTCCAGGATGAGTGTCTTGCGCATTCCGGTTACAACTCGTTTGAGGCGCAGAATACGCGCAATCAGTTTGGCGGTGGGGTGCGTGAACACGCGAGATTCCAGTCGGTCGAGGCGACTGGCAATCCAATCAACCACGGGAGCGTATTCGTCCACCATCGCGTCGAGCAGGATGTGGAAGACATAGTCCGGCCCGCGACGAGCCGATGAGCCGTGTCGTTCCAGAAACTGTCGCGCTGCTTCGATGCACTGAAGCGGCGTTGTCGAGTGAGTAATCAGCACGTTGCGCGTCAGGACCGCGCTGAGTTGCGGTCGGTGTCGGCGGAGCATGCGGGAGGCCGAAGGAAGCGGGGTTGCCCCTTCGACCAGCTTGCCATGCGATTCGGCCAACTTGATGAGTCCAGGCGGCAGCGGGTTGACGATCACGAACAGGTAATCGGGGAACTCTTCAACCTTCGGGAAGTGCGCGCCACTCTCTGGTTCCCGACGCGCGCGGGTGATGTCTTCCAGCGTGAGCGTGTGAACTTTCAGAAACCGGCCGAAGATCAGTTCCTCTTCCTCCAGAGTCGGGTTCGTCAGATCGATCCAGACAAAATCTTCGCCCGTAACCGCGGAGGCCGATTCGGGCAGTTGCTCCGCGCCTCCACGAGGGCAGGTGTTGGTTGTTCCGTCCCAGCGGTAGACGGTAATCATGGTCGGATACCTTCTTATATCGGAGCCGGAAGCGTCAGCGACGGGATTGTGATTTTCCAGCCCCAGAAGCGTCTCGACACGAACCGTCGCTGAGGCTTCCGGCTCCGATTCAAGAGACGGCTTCTGCCTGTCTTCTGGAGCGATTCCCGCTCGGTTCCACGTCAATGGCGGAATGAATGATCGACGATCTGTTCGCGTCTACATATGGGAGAGTTCGCCGCGTGTCGCGGAACTGTTGGCGAAAGGACACAAAAACCATTTGGAAACGGACGCGGAGGTTCGGGTAGAATACGGCGAAAGGACTTTTGCCCGCCGGTGTATTCTCCTCCATGCCTCTGGTCGTACTACCAACTCCGCAAACCGCCCCGACCGACGACGCGCTGTTGGCGCGGTTCGCCAATGGTGATCGCTCCGCGCTCGATGAGCTATTCCGCCGATACCGGGGAGTGGCGTATCGGGTGGCGTATCGGCTCTTGGGCCGCGAAGCCGATGCGCTCGACGCGGTGCAGGATGGCTTTGTTAATGCGCTGACGCACTTGGACCGCTTCGGCGGTCGCAGTTCGTTTAAGACGTGGCTCATGCGGGTCATTTGCAACGCGGCTCTGGACATCGGTCGGCAGCGGAAACGAGCCGAACGCATCCCGCAAGCGCCCGACGACCCTTCGCCGGATCGATTCGGGCCAGACGACCGACCGCCAGCCGACGCGGGGCTAATGCGGGCCGACCTTCGGCGAACCATCGACTCCGCGCTGACGCGGTTGCCAGAAGCGCAGCGGCAAACGTTCGTCTTGCATGTCGAGGGCGAGTTGACCTATCGTGAGGTCGCCGACGCGCTGGGAATTTCCATCGGCACGGTGATGAGTCGCTTGTTTTACGCCCGACAGAAGCTGAAAACTCTTCTGGCCAACTCTCAATTACCATGAACGCCCCATCTGAACCGAATAACCGCGACCGCGACCTCCTCGGCGCTTATGCCCAGGGCGATCCAGACGCCGTACGCGCGGCTTCACATCCCGAACCAAGCAATCCGGAGTGGGAAGCAGTCCGTCGGCGCATTCACGAGCGACTCAACCCAACTGTTCCCGCTCCAAGCCGGTCCTGGCGAGCGGCTCTGTGGGCTGTGTGCGGAGTGAGTCTGGCTGGAGGGGTCGCTGCGGCCGTCGCGTGGGTGGCGATCACCTTCGTGGGTCCCAAGAACGATCCGCGAGCGCCGGAATTCGTGGAAAC
>JAKEEV010000079.1 GCA_022616395.1 Planctomycetia bacterium
GAGCGGCACGTCATGGGGCTGCTCTCGAAGGTCGGCTGTAACGCCGGCAGTTGCCACGGCTCCTTCCAGGGCAAAAACGGCTTCCGTCTGTCTCTGTTCGGCTACGAGCCGACGATGGACTACACCAACCTCACACGCGACAACCTTGCCCGTCGAATCAATGTCGTCCGACCTGACGAAAGTCTTCTCCTCTTGAAGGCGACTGGCCAGGTTCCGCACGACGGTGGGATGCGTTTCGGGAAGGACGGCTGGGTCTACAACGTCTTCCGCGAATGGATTCGGACCGGCGCGAAGTGGAACAAGGGAAGCGGAACAATTGAGAAACTCGAAATCAACCCCGGTGACTTTGCGCTTCTGAGGGATGCCAAGTCGAAGCAGTTGGTTGTGACCGCGACCTTCTCCGATGGCACTCAGGAAGACATCACGCCGTTCTGCGACTTCAAGATTTCAGACGATGCCATCGCCACGATTTCACCGCTGGGCGTTCTCACACCCCGACAACCCGGTGACGCGGGGCTGACAGTGCTTTATCGAGGAAGCGTGAAGGCGATTCGCGTGCTGGTCCCCGCTCCTCCTCGGCCGGGCGTTTACCCGAAGGTGCCCGAAGTCAATTTCGTTGACAAGGAAGTGTTCGCCAAACTCAAGATGCTCAACGTGGTGCCGTCTGAACTGGCTCCCGATGAGATGTTCCTCCGTCGGCTCTACGTCGATGCTCTCGCTCAGCTCCCTCCGCCGGAGGTGGTTCGCGGATTCCTCGCCGACCCAGACCCGAAGAAGCGCGAGAAGATGATCGACCATGTATTGAAGGACCCGCTCCACGCGGCGGTCTGGGCGACGAAGTTCTCGGACTTCACCGGCAACAACACGCAAGCGCTGGAAGTACCGGTCCCGACGCAACCGAAGCGCTCTCAGATGTGGCACGACTGGATTCGCAAGCGCATCGCGGACAACGTCCCCTACGACCAGATGGTTCGCGACATCCTCACGGCCACCAGCCTTGATGGCCAGACGCCCGAAGACTGGATCGCCTTCCAGAAGAAGATCGACGAGCAAGCCACGAAGGGCTTCACAACCGACTATCCAGAAAAGAAGACACTCGACCTGTTCTGGCGTCGGCAACAGCAAGTGCCGAGCGAAGTCTGGGGCGAAAAGGTCGCGGCCGCGTTCCTCGGTGTTAGGCTCGAATGCGCCCAGTGCCACAAGCACCCCACCGACCGCTGGACTCAGGACGAATACTGGGCGTTCGCGAACATCTTCAGCAAGATGACGTTCCAGAATAACCAGTTCAGCAGCCCGAACGTGCGGGAGGTGGTCAACAAGGAGAACGCGGAACGTCGAAAGGGCGGGCAACCTGTGAACCGGGTCATGCTCGTTCGCGAACTGTTCGTCTCTCCGAATGCCCGGCTGCGTCCGAACCCCGCGACCAACACCCCTGCGCGCCCCAAGACACTCGGCGGCCCGGAGATTCCGATTCGCGCTGGCGAAGACCCACGAGTGAAGCTCGCGGAGTGGGTGACCAGCCCAGAGAACCCGTTCTTCGCCCGCGCGTTCGTCAATCGGGTGTGGATGCATTACTTCGGAGTGGGGCTGGTCAACCCAGTCGATGATTTCTCGCTCGCCAACCCACCAACCAAC
>JAKEEV010000080.1 GCA_022616395.1 Planctomycetia bacterium
ACCGGCCGCGCCGATCCGGGACGTGTACGTTGTCGATCCCGATGGAACGATCAACTTCGGGCCGAATTACAACAACGCGCGGATACCGGTTGTTGGTCTGACCGCGACCGAGGCCCGCGCGGCCATCGTCAAGTACCTCCAGGGTCTGAAACTGAAGGATCCCGATGTGACGGTAACGCTTTCGCAGGCCGGCAGCATGCAAGACATTCGAGGAGAACACATCGTCGGGCCGGATGGAACGGTTCGGCTTGGTGTGTATGGGTCGGTGCGCGTGTGTGGAATGACGCTGGACGAAGCGAAGGCGGCAATCGAGAGCCACCTGAGTCAGTTCCTCTATCGTCCGCTCATCTCGCTCGACGTGATCGGGTACAATAGCAAGGTTTACTATGTCGTGACCGATGGCGGCGGAAGCGGAGAGCAAGTGATCCGACTGCCGGCCACCGGCAACGAGACGGTTCTGGACGCGATCAGTTACATCAACGGGCTTCCGCCGGTCGCGTCGAAGAAGCGAATCTGGGTGTCGCGACCAGGCCCACCCGGATGCCCGCGACAAATACTCCCGGTAGACTGGAGCGCGATAGTCTGCGGCGGGGAGACGGCAACCAACTACCAGGTACTGCCGGGCGACAGGGTGTATGTGATGGCTCAACCGATCATCACCTTCGACACCACACTCGCTCGGGTTCTCGCGCCTATCGAGCGTATGCTCGGGGTCACATTGCTCGGACGCACGACCGTCGCCGCTTTCGAGGGCCAGGGAGTGTTCGGCAACAATCGGTAAGCGAGGAGGCGAGGCGTCTACTTCCGGCGAACGGCGAGTCGTAGAGCCACGCCGAGATCATGAGGAGGATTCAAATGCGATGGCATCTCGCGGTGGCGTTGGCGCTTGTGGTTGTGTCTCTTGGGGCCAGTCAAGTGCAGGGCCAACCGCTCCCACCAACGGGGTACAGCCCTTATCTGAACCTCGTCCGACCGGGCAGTCCGGGGATGAACTACTACGGGTTGGTGCGCCCGGAGCTTGAGTTCCGCAACAACCTCCAGCAACTTCAGCGGAACACGACCCGACTCCAGACCGAGTTCAGCCAGGCGACCGGTGGCGACCTCTCGACCGGTCATCCATCCGCGTTCATGTACTTCGGCGGCTATTACTCCGGAATCGGCCGCGGCGGTCTCCAGAATCGGAACCTTCCGAACACCACTCCGACGCGGCCTTCGCTCCCTCCCGTTGGCGGCTATCGGCGATAACAGTAGGTGCCGCGAGCCGAGCGGCACACGATTGTCGTCCTCACGCGGAGCGTGAGGTGCCTTTCCTCACGCGGAGCGTGAGGGCTACAATCTTCCAAACCGGCGTTCGCCCGCGCCAGCAAGTCCGCGACTTCGTCCCGCAACCGATCGGCTTCCTCATGAGCTTGCCGAACGACCCGATCCCGGTCGGCAGGCGGGTGAACCTCGGCGTAATCGTCGATCACCTTCGCCCCGCGGATGTCATCCTTCTCTCGAACTCGCGCGCACTCCTTCGCAACTTGCACAGCCATCGACACCAACTCGCGAAGCCCTTCGGTTGGGTCGTTCACCCCGAAGTTCTCGACCAAGAGCTGCCGCTGATATTCCCACTCGCACTCGCCCGCCATCGAGAGCGCATCGAACCCGTGCGCGCCGATCGCGCTCCGCAAGCCGAGGAGAGCGTAGTAGCGAACGTAAAGGCGATACGCCTCGATTGCCCGGAGCCGGTCGCGTTCGGTGAGCACGTTCTTGCCCAAACCTGGAATCTCCCGCTCGGTGTACAACGCTTTCACCTCACGAACTGCTTGCAGCCGACGGCAGGCGTCCCACATGTTCGCGACGATCTCCCGGCGGAAGATCGAGAAGTCGTACCGGCTCCGGCGTGCGCGGTTGCGCGCGCGGAACTTGGCCTCGCACCTCTTCAGGGCGTAAATGTTCTCGAGCAGCATCCACGCCGGAGTGATCTGGTTGAATGTCGGTGGCACGCCTGGAAAGTGCTCCTGAGGCGGAGCGACGAGCGAGAACGGGAAGGTCACCTTCTGCGGAGGCAGGTTCGTCCCACATGCGATGACCGTGTACGGAGCGCCGCTGAAGTCGCACGGGAACTTGACGTTCACTCCGAGTCCCAGAAACAACCCTTCGCCGGCGCGAAACTCCTGGTCCGGTGCGCGAGAGGTGTGGTTCGACCCAACATTCGCTCCGTAAGCCACGTTCCCGCGCCCGGCTGGCCAGAGTGTCGAGATCAAGAGCGACTGATGATGACACCCGACGAACGGGCCAAGTATGCACGAACTCACTTCGCCCGCGGCGACCTCGGTGTTCGGCCCGATCACGCTGTTCTGGACCTTCGCGTGCCGCTCGATACGGGCGTACTCGACCAGCACCGACCGCTCAACGATTGCCAGGTTCGTGACCGAGCAGCCCCACTGTACGAGAGAATCCGTGACTACGGCCCCAGACTCGATGACAACCGGCTCGTCTGGGGCGCTCAGTAATGTGCTGCGTGAGATTCGGGTGACTCCATCGACCACCGCGGCCGGGCCAACGAACGTGTCCTCCAGCCGGGGTACACTCCAGACTCTCGCCCCAGTTCCGATCACGCCTCGATGCGAAGTCGCAAGCGCGCGGTACTCGCTCACCGCGCGACGGTAACTATCCAACTCCCCCCGGCGCTCTCCTGGAGCTGCCGCGACTGCTGCCGTCTCGACATCGATCTCGGCGAACACCTCAACCTCTCGCCCGCCGCCTTCGAGGGCAACCGGCACGCGTGCGCCGTTGCCGAATGTCGCCCCGGCGGAGCAAGTGACCCGCCCGCAGTCGGCCACGACCGCGTCCGCCGCGATGACGTAGTTCGCCAGTAATCGAACATCGCGGACCAGCGCGTTGTGACCGATCACGCAGTTCACCAGGGTGCTGTTCGACACCCCGGCAAACACTTCCACCCCATCAGTCAAGAGAACGCGCTTCTCGAACTCGCCGAGGATGACTTCCCCGCGAAAGTCGCAGTTGCGAACCCGGCGGGGGTTGAACCCATCGACCACCCGCACGCGAGACCAGTCCTCCGCGGTGTTCCCCTGCGTGCTTAACTGCGCGATCTCAAGCTTAAAGAGCGGGCGAAGCGGGCTGCTTCGCAATGCGAGCGTCAATCCGCCATCTTCCCGGACTGAGGAGATGGACAGGAGGAACTCGGACTCCGCCATCGCCCGCCGAACTTTCGTCTCAAGAGTCTCGTGCATCTCGTCCACGACCGTCTCCTTGTTTGCCCGCTCCCTCGCGGTCGCGGCTCGTTGGTTTGCTGGGATTTCAAGCCTTCCAACGAGCCGCGAC
>JAKEEV010000715.1 GCA_022616395.1 Planctomycetia bacterium
GCAACTCATGGCCGACCAGATTGGTCTTCAGAACCGTTTGCGGAAGTTGCCGGAAGAGATCACGAAGGCGGAGAAGGAGGCGTGTTACACGGAGCAGGCGGTCGCGGACGCCGAGCAGAAGCTCTCGGCCAAGCAGCAGGCTCACGAGGAAGCAAACGCGCGCCTGGAATCGCTCCGCAAGGAACTGGCCGCGGGCGAAACCGAACTCTCGGCCATCGACGCCGAACTGAAGAAGCTCTCTGAGTTGGTTTAATCAACTTGGTGTAAGCGAACCCCGCCCGCGAGGGCGGCGGGTTTGTCAGCGACTCGCCCCAGCAACCACCAAAGCGAACACCCGGCCAGAGGCCGGGTGTTCGGCTGCGCTTACTCGTCGGCGAGTCCCAATTCTTTCAGGGACTTGGCGTCGAGAATCGCGAGCAGGATTTCATCAAGACGTTCGACGGAGAGTGTTTCGATTTGTTGGAGAATATCCTGAGGCAGTGGGCCGAACTTCTTCGCCAACTGTTTTCGCACCACGTCTTGTTTTCCCAGCAGCCGTCCGCGTTCTTCGATGGTGTTGATCATTTGTTTCCCCTCCGGGTATAGCTCCTTCTGAAGTCTCTCGAATTCTGGCACCTCAGCCGGGTCCAGTTTAAGGTAATTGTGGAAGCACTCGGTGAGCAACTCCTTCTTGACACTATTCTCCTGCGAGCGGGCAATTCTAGCCAGGCCTTCGGCCTTGATTCGCGCGCGGTCGGCTGCGGGGAGCTTCATCAGCGCGGAGAGAGCCACGCCAAGCAAGTTATCACCACGATAATACGGCATCCCGTCAAGCGCGGGCAATCCGATGTAAGCGTACTCAAAGCGCAAGAGGACGTGATCCCAGAGTCGCTCCTCGTAAGCATCCCAGCCGATTCCATTCAACCCAACACGAAGGAACAGACAGACGGGCACCACCGGCAGCGAGTGCTGGCGACGCAGGAACTCGTAGTACCAGAGCATTCGCGGGCGGATGTCTGCGGCTCGATCGGGCCACTCGATCTCGACATCAATAACGACCAGCGAATGATTCGCGGATCGCCCGGCCGGGTCTGGAACCGGCACGCGAGTGGGAACCTTCGCCACCACATCGAGGACGCGCTTCTCGCCGGCGGGAGGGTCGAGGAACGCTTCCTGCTCAAGCCACTCCGTGTCCGCGAAGTCGAATCGAGGTGCCCAATCCGGGAAGAACAGCGCGAAGAAGTCCGCCAGTGACGCTCGAAGTAACGACTTGAACCGCTGATCGTGATCGTCCATGACTTGTGGCTCCGCGAAGTGAGTGCAGGAGATTATAGGGCTGTCTGTCCAACCGAGATGACATCGACTCACACCGTTACCAGCCGGCTTCCCAACAGTTCTCCCACTTGTTGCGGCACCTGCGAAGCCCGATGCACCCGCCCCAATTTCATAACTTGACAAATGTTCACTTATTGCTCACAATTGAGTTTGTGGTCGGCGGGCAGTTGCCACAGGGCAACGCGAGCCGCTGTGGTCACCCCCTAACCATCACCACAGCCTTGGATTTCCGGCAAAAACGACTCGGTATGGTCATCGCTTTGTACTGTAAAGCTAGGAAAGGCCGGAAATCCTGGGAAAAAGTGCCAAGTCAACAACGAGGGGGTGGGGAGCGAGAAGGGGCAAAAAGTCATCGCAGTAACTTCGCGGCTTTGACGATGTACTGCACGCTGCGGCAACGGGTTGAGAGTGCCTGTCCGCACCGCAACTACTTTGATTGACAAGTGTTCAGTATTCGTGTAGAATTCGGTTGTGTTGGGGCGGGTGTGGGTCGCAGTCGGCGGCACGCGGCGCCCCGGAGAACAGCGGAGGCCGTAAAGGCCACCCCCTGGCTTTATCAAACCCCAGCTTTTCAAGGAGTTGGGGGCCATAACGGCCACCTCTTTGCACCGCAAAGTGACCAAACCCCACAAATCATGGGAAAAACACCAAGAGGACAAAAGCTGGGGGTGGCGGGGGGAGGGGCGCCGCGTTAACGGAGCATCTTCGCGGCCTTGACGATGTACTGCGCTCCGCTGCCGACTGTTGCCGCGAGCATTGCCCAGAGGAGCACCAGTTGAATGGGATCAAGGAATGAGAGCACGGAGGTTGTGTTGGGGAGCGTTCGGAGCCACGCGATCAGGAGTACGCCAATCAGCACCGCGCACTGAAGGCCCATCTTCAACTTGCCGAACCAGTCCGCTCCGAACTTCTTGCCTGTCGCTTCCACCATTCCGCGAATGCCCGTCACCAGCAGTTCGCGCACAACCACGACAGTGACCATCCACGGGGTGAGACCCGCATGCGGCACTGGAATCAGATAGATGAACGCCCCGCAGACCAGGATCTTGTCGGCGAGTGGATCGAGGTTGCGGCCGATCAGAGTGAGTGGGCCGTATTTGCGTGCCCACCAGCCATCGAGCCAGTCTGTTGCGCACGCGATCACGAACAGAACCAGCCCGATCAACCACGCTTCATACACGATGCACGCGAACACACCCACCGCCATCGGGATGCGTGCGAACGAGAGCAGATTGGGGACATTCCACAATTCGGAATGCGGAGTGCGGAATGCGGAATCAGAGGGCGAGCCGGTGGCCGGATCAGGCGGGAGAGTGCTCATTTCGCTCTGACTCCTGATTCCTGACTCCTGATTCCTGATCCCTTCATCCTTACCCGACAGGCGGAAAATGGCATCAGCCGCAGGGAAGAAGCCCTGCGGCTGA
>JAKEEV010000716.1 GCA_022616395.1 Planctomycetia bacterium
ACAAAAGTAACTTACTGGACGGATTTTTGCTGTCTAGTAATGGTAGATTGCCAGAGGGTGTGTGTGGCAATCTTGGCTATCTGGCAATCTATAGAATGTCGCCAACCCGGCTTTCGACCTTTTGAAACGGTCTCTACTACTTTATCACTCTTCTCAAGGTCGCGTCTCGTCGCTCAGAGCGAGCACCGCGAAGGCCGTGCCGAGGTTCTGGGCGTACAGGTCGCGGCTGCCGACTCCTCCTTCGGTTTCGCTCACATCAGCCGGCGTGTGCCATCTCCCCGATACACGCTGGTGAGTCCGAAGCCAACCAAGCCCGCGCGCGATCTTCGCTTGATCCGCGGGCACACCGGCCTGCCTCAGCACGTAGACGATGAAGCCGGTGCTGTAGCCATCGCTGACGTAGTTCGGAGTGTCAGGACTCGGCGCGGATTCCAGCAGTGAGTACCAACTCCATCCACCGTCCTTCCCTTGAGCAGCAAGAAGCTTCTCGATCGTCGCCTTTCGTTCGTCTACAGTCATCAAGCCATCAACGAACAACGACGCCCACAGAAGCATTGCTCGGGCATGGGGGTTCGTGGGCGGAAACTTGTCGAAGTTTCGGCGGATCAACGTCAGCCCGTCCTGCGCGGCGGTCGACGGGGTAGACTTCTTGGAAGCGATCCCGGCTGCAATCACGGCCAGAGTCATCGTGTACCGAGTATCGGTCTCGGCGGGAAAGGTCTCTCCGCAACCCAGCGGACTCCACTTCCCGGTTGGTTTCTGGAGGGACCACATGCGCCGGAGGGCATCCTTGGTCGTCCGCTGGTGTTTCTTGCCGAGGCGCGCATCGTCCCAGGTCAGGGCAAAGGCAATGGCGACCGACTCGGAACTGAAGTTGAAGCGGTTCGGCTTCGGCTGCCGCGCTTCCATGAACTTTCGGGTCTCAGCGACGAGCGTATCTGCATCGTTTCCCAGAACCGGGCGGGCCATGATATACGGGAAGTTGGCGTGACACGCCCCACACGAGTTCTTCTCCATCCAGAACTTGGCGACTCCATCGAGATAGGACGCGGCTTTTGCCAGCGACATCTCCTTGGCGACCGGCTCATCGGGCTTGTACGGGAATGGGTTCCTGATCTGGGACGCGGGCGGCTGGGCATGTGCTTGAGGCACGGTGAACACAATGAGGAGCGTCGAGATCGTCATGCCGGTGTAGATCGAACGCATGGGAATACCCTCGTCAGGCAGCATCGAAACTGACCCGATTACCTGAACGCTTGAGCGTTACAGCTCAGCGCTTTACGGGAGCTTCTTCACCATCACGTCCTTGAAGTGAATCTCGGTTCCTTCCGATTGCAGCGCGATCTTCCCCTTCTTCAGGTTGCCGTTCTTGCCTTCGTTCACCTTCACGCCGTTAATCACCAGCGTCACATCGCCGCCCTTACAGGTGATTTCGTACTCGTTCCACTCGCCGAACTTCTTCTCAACGGGTTCTTTCGTCGGGAGTCGGAAGTAATGCCGCGCTTCCTTCGGGTCTTGTCGCTTCGGATCAACTTCGAGCTTGCAGTCTGGCGGATAGATGAGCCAGAAGTCTCCCGCGCGACCGGAGGCAAGTTGCGCTTCAACCGAGGTGGGCCAGTAGTTGTCGTTCTGAACGTGGAGCAGCACGCCGCTGTTTCCGCCCTTGCTGTTGGCCGGGAATCGCCATTTCACTTTCAGGAGGTAATCGCTGTACTCGTTCTTCGTCACCATGCAGCCGTTCGGCTTGCCGGTGCAGCGGATGTAGCCGTCCACCACGCTCCAGGTATCTTTCGGGTCGGCCTTCTTGCCGTCCTTGCCGGCCTTCACGATGAACGTCCACCCGTCGAGGCTCTTGCCGTCAAAGAGCTTCGTGAAGCCGTCCTTGTCGTCCGCGGGCGCGCGCGAAGGCGAAATGATCGCGGCCAGCGCGAGAGCGAACACGCAGAGGCAAAGGAGAGTGCGCATGGGAGAACCTCAAGAGTAGTTGCGCCGCGAACGTTTCTTGGCGAACCCCGCCCGCAAGGGCGGTGTGTGTCGCGTGCCTGAACCCACCGCCCTTGCGGGCGGGGTTCGCCAAGCTCAACTGAACAGTTTCGTGACCGGGTTACCCGTGACCACGCGGTACGGGCGGTCCGTGAGATCGGTGTAGTGAGAATCGGCCGCGATGCCGAGAGCATGAAACTTCGTTGCCGCGAGGTCACCGGGTGTTACTGGGTCCGATTGGGGATAGGCCGCGAAGCGATCTGACTTGCCATACACCAAACCGGGCACAATTCCCGCGCCGGCCAGCACCACCGAGTAACACGCGCCCCAGTGCTTGCGGCCGGGAGAAGTGCCCGCGAAGTTCTTCTCCAGAGCCACGAGCGGAGCGCGGCCGAACTCACCCATCACAACCACCAGAGTCGTTTCCAGCAAGCCCCGTTGTTCCAAATCGAGCAGGAACGCGGAGAGACTGTGATCGAATCGCGGGAGCAGGTGCGATTTCATTGCGTCGAAGATGTCGTTGTGCGTGTCCCAACCGTATTCGTCGGTGTCGTCGGGGTAGTCGTCCTGTCCGCGAATGCCGTGGTTAAAGAACACCGTGATCCACGGCACACTGGCTTCGACCAACCTGCGCGCCATCAGACACGCTTGGCCGGAACGATGCTGGCCGTAGCGGTCGCGGAGCTTCATCGGTTCGCGCTCCAGATCGAGAGCCGCACGCACACGAGGAGCGTTCACCAGTTCAAAGGCTTGCTTGGTCAATGGCTCGGCGGTCGAACCAGGATCGAGCTTCGCAAGCAAATCGTGACGCGCTGAGAGTCGATCCGCGGGCACATCGGAAGGTAAGTCAAGCGTCTCGATAAGTCGCTCGGTGTTCGTCACGTTTCCGAGGTCAGCGGGATCATATCCGCGGCCGAGGAAGCCTCCATACTGACCGGGCGACTCTTCGCGCGGAGCCAGGAGCGGGCCGTTCACGTGAAGCGCTGTGTGCGGAAAGTGCTTGATGGGCTTCACGCGCTGCACAATCGAGCCAAGCGCGGGGAAGTCTGTTGGTCGCGGTGGGGGGTTGGAAGACTTTCTCTGATGGAACTGCCCGGTGAGAGACAGATAGCACGCGGAGCCGTGGTCGAGGTCGTCGTGAGTCATTGTTCGCACGATGGCGAAGCGGTGCGCGAGTTGGGCGAGGAGCGGAAGGTGTTCGCACACTCGCAGGCCGGGGACAGTCGTCTGAATGGTATGGAAACTTCCGCGCACTTCTTCGGGTGCATCCGGCTTCGGATCCCAACTTTCCAGTTGACTCTGTCCTCCGCTTGTGAAGATCACCACGACCGACTTCGCGCGTCCGAAGCCTGGTAGCGTGCTCGCGTTCAGCGCAGGCTTCGCATTCCCACGCGGAAGCGTGCTCGCAAACGGTGCGAGAACACCGATCCTCAGCCAGTCGCGACGCGACGGCAGAATACGAGCGTGCGCGGGTGTGGTGGCGAGTCGGAACATGCTTCCGTTATGCCCGATGAGTGGCAGGCGAGGCAAGCGGTTTCTTGGGGGTCAGTGTAGGACAGGCTTCCAGCCTGTCTTCGTCGTAGGACAGGCATCTTGCCTGTCGTTCGCAAGAGACAGGCTGGAAGCCTGTCCTACGGTCTTATAATCCCTTCATGCAATTTGAACAGATTACGATTGTCGGGGTTGGCCTGATTGGTGGATCGGTCGGGCTGGCTGTCAAGAGCCGACACATCGCGAAGCGAGTGGTCGGCGTGGACCGAGACGCGGCCAAGCTCGGTCGGGCCGCGGCTCTGGGCGCGATTGATCTTGGCACCACGGACCTTGATGAAGGCGTGACCGGGTCGCTTCTGGTTGTGGTTTGCACGCCCGTTGACACAATCGCGGAAGTGATTCTCCACGCGATCCCACACGCTCAGGAAGGAACGATCTTCACCGATGCCGGCAGCGTGAAGGGCGGACTGTACGAAGCGGTTCAACATGCGCTGGGCGAGCGATTCGCGTTCATCCCGGCTCATCCGCTTGCCGGAGCAGAGACCAGCGGGCCTGAACACGCTCGCGCGGACATGTTCGAGCACCGAGTCACGGTGCTGACCCCGCACGAACCCGAACGCGACATTGATGCACTCACGCGCGTGGAAGAGTTCTGGCGCTCTCTTGGTTCGCGCCTGGTGCGCATGAGCGCTGCCGACCACGACCGCGACCTCGCAATCACCAGCCACCTCCCACACGCGGTCGCGTCCGCCGTTGCGGGATCGACGTCACTTGAGTTACTCTCGCTGACCGCCAGCGGATTCAAAGACCTGACGCGAATCGCGGCGAGCAATCCCGAACTGTGGGCGGCGATCTTTCAAGCGAATCGCGATCCGGTTCTCTCCGCGCTCTCGGCATTCACGGATCGGTTAAGCGAATTTCGGCGACTTCTGGAAGCCGGCGACCGCGCTGGACTTGTGAAGTGGTTCATGGAAGGGAAACAGGTGCGCGATGCTCTGGGAACTTGAGATTCGCCCGCTTGGCCGCGATGGTGAACGCGAGCGCGTGTGCGATGAATTCGATCTTCTCACGCACGCGCAGCGCGCGGGCGATCTGATTACCGCCAGCGCACGAGGGTTTCTGCTGGAAGGCGAGTTGAGTGAGGAACACCGTGCCAAGCTCGCGAGTGAAGTGCTGGTCGATCCGCTCGTCGAAAGTGGCGAGTTCGCGCTGGTTGGAGCGCGTCCCGGACATTACTACACGGTGTTGCTCAAGCCCGGAGTGATGGACCCGGTCGCTCAGACAGTTCTCGAAGCCGTGCAACGACTCGGCATTCCGGCAACCGCGGTTCGCACTTTCCGCCGATACTACGGGCTGCCGGAAATCTCCTCGCTTGATCGAGACGTACTCTTCCGCAAGGTGCTGGCCAATGACGCCATCGAGCAGATCGTCGTCGGGCCGGTGAAGGCCGATCATCTCGGCATCGGCTCTCCGTATTCCTTCAAACTGGTTACTGTTCCCATTACCAAACTCGATGATGCTGGGCTGGTGAAGCTCAGCAAGGAGAACACGCTCGCTCTGTCGCTCGACGAGATGAAGGCGGTTCAGTCTCACTTTCGGTCTCTTGGCCGCGAGCCGACTGATGTGGAACTTGAGACAATCGCGCAGACGTGGTCCGAACACTGCTCTCACAAGACGCTCAAGGGCACGATCACGTTCACGGATGAGAAGGGAGCAACGCGCCTTTACAAGAACTTGCTCAAGGAGACCGTATTCGCGGCGACTCAGACCATCCGAGCCAAACTCGGGGCGGACGACTGGTGCGTGAGTGTCTTCGCGGACAACGCGGGCGTGGTGAAGTTCGATGACAACTTCCACCTCGCGATCAAGGTCGAGACTCACAACCACCCCTCCGCGCTGGAACCGTATGGCGGAGCGAACACCGGCATCGGAGGCGTGATTCGCGATCTTCTGGGAACCGGACTCGGTGCCAAACCTATCTGCAACACGGATGTCTTCTGTTTCGCGCCGCCGGACTTTCCTCCCGATCAACTCCCAGTCGGCGTGCTTCATCCGCGCCGCGTGATGCAAGGAGTGGTCGCGGGCGTTCGCGATTACGGAAACCGAATGGGAATCCCCACGGTCAACGGCGCAATTCTCTTCGATGAACGCTACCTCGCGAACCCGCTCGTCTTCTGCGGCACCATCGGAACGATTCCCAAAGACAAGGCATTCAAGAAGGTGAATCCAGGCGATCTCATCGTCGCGGTGGGCGGGCGAACGGGTCGTGATGGCATTCACGGAGCGACGTTTTCGAGTCTGGAGTTGACTCACGAATCGGAAACAGTGAGTGGAGGCGCGGTCCAGATCGGAAACGCCATCACCGAGAAGAAGGTGCAGGATGTGATTCTGCAAGCGCGTGACCGCGGCCTCTTCAGCGCGATCACCGATTGCGGAGCGGGCGGGTTCAGCTCCGCGGTGGGCGAGATGGGCGCGGAGGTCGGCGCGCTGGTGAACCTGGAAGCGGCTCCGCTGAAATACGAAGGGCTGAGTTACACCGAAATCTGGATTTCGGAATCGCAGGAGCGCATGGTGTTGGCGGTTCCTCCTGCAAAGTGGGATCAACTCCACGCGCTGTGCGAAAGCGAAGATGTTGAGGTCGCGGTACTCGGCACCTTCGAGCCAACGGGCCGACTGAAGCTCGTCTATCAGGGGAACAAGGTCGGCGATCTGGATATCCACTTTCTGCATGACGGAAGGCCGCAGGTGGTGAAGAGCGCAGTGTTGGCGAACCCCGACCGCGAGGTCGGTGGGTCCACCCGCGGCCCTGGCGGGCCGGGTTCGCCAACAGACGCGCTCCTGGCGATCCTCTCCCACTACTCCGTCTGCTCGAAGGAGTGGGTGATTCGGCAATACGATCACGAGGTTCAGGGCGGGAGCGTCGTGAAGCCGCTTGTCGGTGTGGCGAATGACGGGCCTTCGGATGCCGCGGTGGTCATGCCCGTGCTTGGGTCGTGGATCGGGGC
>JAKEEV010000717.1 GCA_022616395.1 Planctomycetia bacterium
CGCGTACCGGCGGGTGAGGGGGTCTTCTCTGCCTGCTCCTAATTCACATTCCTTCGCTCTTCGCGTAAACTCAGGGAGTCATTCCTCACGAGGGAGGTTCCACGTGTCTCGATTCGCTGCCGTCGTTCTCGCTTTCGCGCTCACCGCTGCCGCGAGCGCCGCGGATTCCCCCAAAGAGAAAGATCAGAACTGGCACCACTGGCGCGGGCCAAACGCCGATGGAAGCGCGCCAAAGGCCGATCCGCCCACCAAGTGGGACGCGAAGACCAACATCGCCTGGAAAGCCCCGTTGCCGGGGAAGGGAAGTTCCACGCCGAGCGTGTGGGGCGACCGCGTGTTCGTTCTCTGCGCCATCAAGACGGATCGCGTTGCGAAAGCCGAAGAGTTGCCCAAGCCCGATCCGCGCTTTGAAGTCAAAACGAATCCGCCGACGCACTTCCACAAGTTCATCGTACTCTGCTTCGAGCGCAACTCCGGGAAGAAGCTCTGGGAGAAACTGGCTGCGGGGATGGTTCCGCACGAGGGGCACCACGGGAGCCATTCCTACTGCGCCGGCTCACCCACCACCGACGGCAAGTTCCTCTACGTGTCGTTCGGTTCATTCGGAACGTACTGCTATGACTTCGATGGCAACCTCAAGTGGAGTCGAACCGATCTCGGTCGGCTCAATACGCGTCTCGGTTGGGGAGAAGCGGTCACGCCGGTGGTGTGGGGCGATTCGCTCTTGTTGAATTATGACCAGGAAGCGGACTCGAAGCTGTACTGTTTGGACACTGCAACAGGCAAAACCAAGTGGAGCGCCAAACGCGACGAAAAGACCACCTGGAGCACTCCCCTGGTCGTTGACCACGGCGGTAAAATACAAGTGGTGACCAACGGCACAACGCGCATCCGAAGTTACGACCTGGATTCGGGCGAATTGATCTGGCAGTGCGCTGGAATGACGGTCAACCCAATTCCTTCGCCGGTCAAGTTCGGAGATTCCGCGATCTGTGTCAGCGGATACAAGGGATCAGCGGCCGTGTCTGTTCCGCTCTCTTCCAGGGGCGATCTGGGCGCGAAGGGAAAAGTAAACTGGCGATACGGGGCCGGGATGCCTTACGTCCCGTCTCCGGCGCTGGTCGGCGACCGGCTCTACTTCACCCAGATGAACGACAATCTTCTCACGGTGCTGGATGCGAAGACGGGGAAGGTCATCATTAACAAGGAACGTCTTCCTCAGACCAAGAGCTTCTACGCTTCGCCTTTGACAGCCGCTGGCCGGGTATACTTCGTGGATCGCAACGGAACGACGGTTGTTCTCAAGGCAGGCGATACGGTGGATGTCCTCGAAGTGAACAAACTCGACGAACCCATCGACGCCTCGCCGGTCGCGGTCGGCAAGCAACTGTTCCTGCGCGGTACGAAGCATCTGTATTGCATCGAAACGAAGTGAACCAACGCCCAGCGAACCCCGCCCGCAAGGGCGGTGGGTGAACCCGCGACCCTTGCGGGCGGGGTTCGCCCACCCACCGCCCTTGCGGGCGGGGTCGCCCACCTCTCCCGGAGTCTCATCATGGTTGCTGTTCCGCCCGTTCGCGTTGGTGAGCCACTCACGCACGACAAGCTCACCGTGTTTCCGCTCTATCTCGAATCGTCTCCTCCTCCCGGCTACCGCTTGGCTGATGAAGCGCTTGCCGATGGCACGGCGGTTGTCGAGGAACTCACCGAGGGCGGAAGCGTTCCTCAACTCGCGGTCGATAATAGGGGCGAGTCGCTTGTACTCTTCGTTGAGGGGCAGGAACTTCGTGGGGCCAAGCAGAACCGCGTGCTGAACGCATCCATACTCATCGCGGCCAAAACCAAGACCGTGTTGCCGGTCAGTTGTGTTGAACAGGGGCGCTGGCGGTACACGTCGCGGCACTTCAACTCTTCGGACACTTACAGTTCCAGCAAGATGCGCTCGGTGTTGAAGAAATCGGTGAACGAATCCACGTTAAGCGGCTCCGGACACGGTTCCAATCAGGGAGCTGTCTGGGCCGAAGTAACTCGCCAGGCCACTTCACTCGGCACGAGTTCCCCGACGATGGCGATGTCCGACACGGTCGAGCATCACAAGCCTCTTCTTGACCGACACGTTGCCGCCATGACTTACGCTGAGGGGGCCGCGGGGTTGGCGGTCGCGGTTGGCGGAAAACTTGTTTCGGTCGATTTGTTCGATTCTCCCCAAACGTGTCGCAAGGTGTGGTCGCGCGTGGTTGGCGGAGTGGCTCTGGACGCGATCGAAGAGCAGCGCACCGACGCGCTCTCGGCCGGCGATGTGTATGTCGCGGTGGAATCGATGCGCGCTGCCGCGTGGAAGCCCGTTGCTCCCGCCGGAGCGGGTGAAGAAGAGCGTACCGATACCGACCGCTGGCACGGATCGATGCTGACCCTCAATGGGACGCTCGTTCACGGAAGCCTGGTCTGTGCGGGTTGATCGAGACGAGCGAATCTGGAAAAAATAACCACTCGCCACTTGCACCGGACTCTCATGAGTGCATAATCGCTTTTGTGGGTGAATTCTCCCTTCACTCACAACTGCGTGAACTCCTCTCACGCGGCCCGGCTTTTCTCTCACGGCCGGTTTGAAACTCTCTCAACTTCCTCACCCACGTTTCACAGTCTCTTGTCACTCACCGCGTAGCGTAAGCGTCGTGGTGCAGTCGCCCGCGTGCGTTCTTTTCCCCGCGTGCCACAGTGGTGCGGATGGGGAGAGGGTTTCCGTCACTCGTTTCGGGAGTTCAAATGAAGGGTTTGCCTGTCCACAACCGTCGCGGCTTCACGCTCATTGAACTGCTGGTGGTGATCGCAATCATCGCCATTCTTATCGGCTTGCTTCTGCCGGCAGTTCAAAAAGTGCGTGAAGCCGCCGCTCGGATTCAAAGTAGCGACCACATCCGGCAGCAAGGTATCGGGATGCACAACTTCCACGATCAGAACCAGAAGTTCCCCGTCTACAACTCGGTACTCGGAAGCGTCCACTACCAACTTCTGCCGTTCGTTGAGCAAGACAACCTCTACCGACTTGGGTCGGCGGCCGCGGCCACGAATACGGTGAAGATTTACCTCTGCCCGATGGATTCCACGACCCAATCCGGCACCACGGCGGGTCTGACGAGCTACGCCTGGAACCCACTGGTGTACGTCAGCCCGACCGGTGTCACGTTCACCAACCTCAACACGATCTCCGACGGCACCAGCAACACAGTGATGCTCACGCAGCGAATGGGAGTTTGTCAGACCACGCGCAACGAGTTCACCGCGGTTGGCGGGACAGCCATTGCGCCTGGCACCACGGCCGTTTTCATGTCCGGCACGCCCGCGGCTTTGGGTGTTCGGCCCAACACCTGCGTTGTCGGGCGCGCGGAATCGCAACAAGCCGGAACGCTTCTTGTGGGGATGTGTGATGCGAGCGTCAAGGGCGTGAATACGTCTGCCGTGAGCGTCTGGACGCAGTATTGCACCCCAACCGGAGGTGAAGTGCCCAGCGCCAACTGGTGATGTGAGTCTTCGTCGGACAGGCATCTTGCCTGTCTGTCTTCGTCGGACAGGCATCTTGCCTGTCTCTTGATCTTTCTCGGAGCCGGAAGCCGACCCACTGGTTTCGTCGCGTGATGGAGAGATTGCGCTGGTGGTTGCTCTTCATCGCGCTTGCGCCCTGACGCAGGAAGCACGCTCCACGCACGACCGTGTAGACCGGCTTGTCTTCGGGGGGAATCTTGAAAGTCGGTGTGTAAGGCGGGAACTCGCCGACCGGTGCTTTCGCGGGCATCGGTTGACACCACTCGGAAACATTCCCGGCCAGCTCCTCGCAACCATACGGCGAACGGACGTGGCCGAACTTCCCCACCTCGCAGGTTCTGTTCGCCCCGACGTGCGCGAGTTTCCCGGTGCCTTCATCACCCCACGGATACTTGCGCCCATCAGTTCCGCGTGCGGCTTTCTCCCACAACCACTCACTGGGAATCGTCAGCCCCGCCCACTGGCAGTACGCGAGCGCATCGAAGAGCGATACCCACGTCACCGGGTGCTTCTCGATGCCCTTCGGTTCCTTGTTCGGCCAGTGACTCACAAACAGGTTGTTTTCTGGATGAGCCTTCGGGGGCTGGTACTTTGTTTCCTTGAGAAATTGCTGAAACTGCGCGTTGGTGACCGGGAATCTTCCCAGCGAGAACCCCGCGCACTCGGCGCTCTTGCCCTTGGCGCCGTAAACAAACTTCCCCGCGGGTATCCACACCATCTCCGAGCCGTCAAGCGGGTTGGTCCAGGTCAAGTTCGCTTTGGTGTGATCGGTGTGTTCGCACGGCAACACCAGCTCGTGTTCGCGGGCGAAGTCGATGACCGCGTGAGCATCCGGATTGCCCGCGGCCGAAGTGACGACTCGCCACGCTTCCACCGCGCGCGCCTTATCGGGCTTCTTCTTGGCAAGCGCCTCGAGATCCACGATGGCCTTCGCGGAGGGGAACCGCTCCGGCGCATTGGGATTGGAAGGGGGAGTATCTTCATCGTCATCGCGCGCCATACTTCACCCACTTCGGAATATCGCAATTTGAAGAGAAAGGCAGAACTAACCACAGAGGCACAGAGAAAACCAAACACAGAGAAAAGACAGAAGAAATGAATTCTGTTTTCTCTGTGTCTCTGTGCCTCTGTGGTTAGTCCTGGTTTCTGTCTTCAAATCTGCGTTCGTCTGCGTAATCTGCGGATCAACTCTCTTCTTCGACTGCTCCGCCGAAGAGTTCGTTGACTCGGCGGAGTAACTCCGCGCCGTGTTCGGGCTGGACCATGTTCAGGTAAGCCGCGACTCCGCGAATGTACGGAGCGAAGTTCTTCACCGTTCCCGTGAAGCCCTCTTTCTTTTTCTTCATCTGCTGCACCCATTTCTTGGCTTCCGCATCGACTCCGTGCGTCTCGCAGTTGTGGAGAATCGCCCGCAGTTCGCGGCGCAGTTCCCGAGGCACGCGCACGGCGTCATTGACCACGATTCCCGTCACCATCTGCCGTTGGGAATCGCGAATGACTCGGAACTTCTCCTGGTTGACCACGAAGCCTTCCTGCTGGCAGACCTGATCGACCCACCAGCGGAACCGCCCGAGGTTCATCCCTTCCGCTTCGGGGAACGAGAAGGTGAGGTCGTCCGCGTAGCGCGTGTAAGTGCCCTTGTTCGCTTCCGCCAGTCCCGCGAGTCTCGCATCGAGCCTTCGACACACGAGGTTGGAGATCGCGGGCGATGTTGGTGCGCCTTGGGGGAGTGTTGCGCTTCCCCATTGCTTCGGATCGGGCGTGTAGCAACAGAGTCGAGCGAGCACAGGCGCGATTTGATTCGACTCGTCGCTTGTGCCGAACATGCAGTTGCCGAAGTGATAACCGAGGCTGGCGAAAAGGCCCATCACGCGGAAGTAGTGAACCGTTGGGAAGAAGTCCTTCAGGTCGAACTTCACGATGATTTCCGCGCCGACATGCGGGGTGGCGTTGCTGACGGTGGATCGTCCGTTGACGAAGCCGTGAGCGGCGGGGTGTGGCGGAACCTGGCTGAGAATGTGCTTGAGAATCTGTCTCTGCACCCACTTGAGTTGTTTGTTCGGTTCGCAAATCTTGCGTTCTCCTCCGCTGCGCTTGGGAATGGTCTTCGTCTTGTACGGGCCGCCCTTTGCGTCGGTGGCGAGCAGGAAGTAACCGAGCTGGTTGGGCGATTTGATATTCAGGAGTTTCCGCAGTTGCTCCAGGTTGAGGATGACCGGCACGCCGACTCGTTCCTGCACGCGCTTGCCGGTCTTGTGGCGTGTGACTTTCGTATCCTCACTCGAAAGGGTCCAGCCGCTGGTATCCCAGTTCGCCTCTTTCTTCGCGCCTTTTTTCTTCGACGGACCAAGCGGAAGCGCGACTTCCTGAATCTTCGCTTTCTGAATCGCTCGGACGACTTGCCTGCGCACCTCCATATTCGGATCCTTGGCGAGTCGGCGCAGAATCCGGGCCTGTGCGCGTTCGGGCATGTGAGCGCGAGCGTAGTTGACCAGCGCGATCTTCGCGGTGTCGGTAGCGTAGAAGAGAGATTCGAGTTGCTCCCACACCAGTTCATTGGCTCGATTGACGGCCGGCTCGTAACTCGCCAGCGCGCGGACCTTGTCGAGTTCCGTCCGGAGTTCGTTGAGAGTCTTGTCGAGTTTCTTGGCGTCGGAAAAGAGCTTGCAACGCTGCTCGATGGAGGAGAGCAGTTTGGAATCAGTCGTCGCGTTGGCTGGAAGCGGCAAAACCAGCCATTCCGGCGCGGATTTGGAAGCGGACATTGCATGAACCTCATCGGTGTTCGATAAGTGATGTAGAAATTAGCCCACGCAATGCGATTTCTCAAGCTCCGAAGTGGCTTCGGGTGCAGTAAGGGAATCTGGTTGTTGAAGCAACCCAGCCGGCTAACGCCGGCGGTTCGACGGGGCTTTGGCGAAAGCAACCCAGCCGGCTGACGCCGACGGTTCGACGGGGCTTTGTCGAACCGTCGGCGTTAGCCGGCTGGGTGGATTGGTCATTGTCGA
>JAKEEV010000006.1 GCA_022616395.1 Planctomycetia bacterium
CGCGTGATTGGCGTTGTCTTTCCGTCTCGTTCCCACACGAACACACGCCAGCGGGCCGGAACGGGCGGACTGGTTGACGGAGCGCCCGGAGTTCCGATCGGTGTGCCCGCGGGTCGCGGAGGAGGAGCAATCTTCGGGTCGGCATTCTGACTGTCATCGAAGAAGAACGCGAGTTTCGTCTGCTTTTCGTCCCACGTCAGATTGGTGTATCTCCCCGCGCCGGCCTTCAGTGCGATCGGAGCGGTTCCGAATCGCGGATTGACCACATACACGCCGTTCTTCTCCTCGTTGCGGCTCGACACCGCGAACACCAGTGCCTTGTCATCGAAGGAGAGGCTGAATTCGGTCACGTTGGAGATGGTGCGTTCGCTTCCAGAGCCGAGATCGCGAATAACCAGATCGGAGCCGTAGGTTTTGGTCGGCGTCGGCACGCCGGGTGTGGGGAGTTTCCCACCTTTGGGGAACTTGCCCTTCGTGGGCGGTTCGGTCTTGCCGGGTTCCTTCTTGCCGGAAGCCGGAGTTGTTTGCTTGCGGTAGATGAGGAAGCCGGTCCCATCGCCTCCGAGCTGGAACGATGCGACTCCCGGTATCCGCTCAACGATCTTCCCGCCTGGCAACTCCACCACCGCCAGAGTTGCCTTCGGGTAATCTCCGGGCTTGAGTTTGTCGGCCTTCGCCTTGTCGAGTTGAGCTTTGGTTGGCGTCAGCGGCAGGAGGACGTGCTTTCCGTTGGGTGTGAAGCGCGGGGCTGTTCCAAGCCCGGCGAAGCCGCCCGAAGAACCGCGCGCGAACCGGAACTCCTTACCGCTGGCGACATGGCGCACAACGGCTTCGCCATCGCCTGTTTCGCCACCGATCAGATACGCGATGTAAGTTCCATCGCGCGAGAGGATCACACCGCTGGCCGAGCGCCAGATGTCGTAATCCGCGAACGTGAGAACCTTCTTGGTTTTGGGCTGAGCGGACAGTTGGCCGGTGAAGGCGACGAGCAGCCCAAAGAGGGCAATCGCCGCGGTCACCCGGCCGACTATCGGACGGGGGAACGACAGGCGGAACATGATGAACCTCTGGTTGGTCCTTGGAGTGAGGGAAACAGCGCGGTAGAGATAGGTTTATCCCGTCTCCCCCATCGCCTGCCAGAAGTTTTTCCCAAGCTCGCCGAATTGCCTTATCGACCAAGACGATTCAATCCGCAGGATAGCTTCTTACCGCACAGTGGTCCGTATCATGTAGGGAGAACCCCGCAACACATCTCGCCTTTGGGTGCTCTGTTGAAAGGCTGGTTTTGAGTTGGAGTCCCGCCTTTAGGCGGTTC
>JAKEEV010000718.1 GCA_022616395.1 Planctomycetia bacterium
ACGTGCGGGACATTGCGCTCGTGGGGCACCGAGCCGCGGGCAAGACGAGCCTGGCCGATGCCCTGCTCTTTGAAGCTCACGCGGTCGAACGGATGGGCAGTGTGGATGAGGGCACATCAGTCGCAGACACGGATGAGGAAGAGCACAAGCACCGCTTCTCGATTGACACCCATGTTCTCCACGCTGACCACGACGGGAAGCATCTGAACATCCTGGACGCGCCGGGCTACCCCGACTTCATTGGCGCGGCGCTGGAAGCTCTCTCCGCAGTCGAAACCGCGGTAGTCGTTCTCTCCGCGACAAGCGGTATCGAAGTGAACACCCGCAAGATGTTCGCAGAGGCCACCAAGAAGGGCCTGTCACGCGGCATCGTTATCAACAAACTCGACGCGGAGAAGACCATCGAGCTAGGGGATTTGCTCAAGGCGATCCAAGCGACCTTCGGCAAGAACTGTGTGCTGTTCAACGTGCCGGATGCGGTCGGGCCGGACTTCAAGAAGGTGATCGGATTACTCCATCCTCCGATGGATGTGCCGAAGACGTGCCCGGTGGATGTATCCGCAGCGCGCACGCAACTCATCGACGCGGTCGTGGAGTGTGACGAGGCTCTGACAGAGAAATACTTGACCGAGGGCGAGGTGTCGGTCGCCGAGTTGGAAGCGGACATCACTCGCGCGCTCGACGCCGGCACACTCATTCCGATCTTCTGCACCTCCGCGAAGAAGGATATCGGCGTCAAGGAGTTGCTCGACGCGCTCTCGAAGTATGGCCTGTCGCCGAGCTTCTCACGCAAGCGGCTTGAAGGACTCAAAGTGAGCGCCAACGGGACGACTCACCAGTTAGAGCCGACCGAGCAGGAAGAGTTCGTCGGGCAGGTGTTCAAGGTGGTCAACGACAAGTTCGTGGGGCACCTGAGTTTTGTCCGAATCATCGCGGGGAAGCTCCAGCACAACCACAACGTCGTGAATCTCCGCAGCGGACAGACTCTGCGCATCGGGCACTTGCTCGAAACTCAGGGAAAGACCACTTCGCAGGTTCACGAAGCTGGACCGGGCGACATCGTTGCCCTGGCGAAGGTCGAAGGAATGGAGATCGGAGACACGATTGCTTACACCAACCACGTCCCAGCGCTCCCGCCGCCGACTTTCCCCACACCAATGTTCGGACTGGCGGTTGAACCCAAAAACCGCGGAGACGAGCAGAAGATTTCCACCGGACTTCACAAGATCGCCTCCGAAGACCCAACGGTGAAGGTCACGCACGACACGCAGACGCACGAACTGGTCATCAGTGGCGTGAGTCAGTTACACCTCGACGTGATTCGCGACCGGCTCAAAGCTCGCTTCGGAGTGGAAGTGAACACGAAGGAGCCGAAGATTCCGTATCGCGAGACGATCGTGGCCGATGGCGCTGGCGATCACAAGCACAAGAAGCAAACCGGCGGCCGCGGGCAGTTCGCCGAGGTTCATCTGAGGATTTACCCGCTGTCGCGCGAGATCAAGGATCAGGCTCAGTGCGAATCCGAGTTCGCCAACAAGAGCAAATTCGAGAAGCTGCGTTCCTGCCACTACGACCCGGCTCACAACTTCGCGTTCATCGACCACATCGTCGGCGGGACGATCCCGAATAACTTCGTACCGGCGGTCGAGAAGGGTTGCAAGGAAATGCTCGTTCGCGGAGTGTTGGCTGGTTATCGCATTCAGGATTGCGCTGTTGAGGTGTACTTCGGCAAGTATCACGATGTGGACTCGTCCGAAGCCGCGTTCAAGACGGCCGCTCGCCAGGCGTTCAAGAAAGCCTTCCTCTCCGCGCGTCCGGTGTTGCTCGAACCGATTGTGAAACTGGAAATCACCGTGCCGAGCAAGTACACCGGAGGGATTCTCAGCGACCTCCCAACGAAACGCGCTCAGGTCGAGAACCAGGACAGTTTACCCGGCGACATGACGGTGATTTTCGCCCGCGCTCCACTTGCGGAAGTCGCCCGCTACGCGGCTCAGTTGGGTGGCATCACGCAGGGTACCGGTTCGTATGCGATGGAACTGAGCCACTACGAAATGGTGCCGGCAAACGTCCAGCAACAGATCGTCAGCAAGGCGCAGCTCAAGGACGAAGAGGAAGAGTAAACGGTTTGTGAAGCTCATTCCACAGGGGAGCGCGTACTCGCGCTCCCCTTCTCTGTTGCTTGCGCCCCAAAATCTCGATAAAGCTAGAGGGAAGCCCTTCCCCACGGCACGACACAAGCGAGAGCCCGCATGAACGCGGTCAAAGACTTCTTCATCGGTGAGTGGTACTTCGCGCTTCCCCTGGTTCTGATGTCTCTGGTGGCCGCGGCTCTGGTCATCTGGCGATTGCTATTGAACAACACCGCCAACACCGACCTGGACGACTTCTTGCCGATCTTCCAGCAGACGCTCCGCAAGGGCGGAGTGAAATCGGCCGTCGCCCTCTGCAAGGAGGAGAAGGGACTCATACCCAATCGGCTATTCGTCGCGGGGTTGGAAGCCGCCGATCAGGGAGCGGCCGCGATGCGGAGGAGCATGGCCAACGAGACCGAACTCGAAATTGTCCCGCGGCTTCACTTTTTGCTTGCGCCTATTCTTGCCATTGCGAAGATCGCGACGATGGTGGGGCTGTTCTTCACCGTCATCTCGATGATTAACACGTTCAACGCCATCGGCGAGCAAGCCAGCGCGGGGAAGGCGAAGGAAATCGGCGGCCACGCCTCCAAGATTGGTCTGGCGCTCTTCGCGACCGCGCTGGGGTTGTTCACCGCGATTCCGCTGGTGTTCAGTCACGTCCTGTTCAAGCAGTGGATCGCGAACTTCGAGATCAGGGTGAAAACCGCATCTCAGAAGCTCATCACGCTTGTGACCAATTACAAGAAGGACCCGAAGTTACTCGACGAGCCGATGGACATGGACGAGGACGAAGAGAAGGACGACCGCAAGCGAAAAGCGAAGGGGGCGCGCCGTGGCTAAACCCGCCAAAGCCTTCGACGTGTGGTTTGTCGTCGCCAACACGGTGTACAAGGGAGTGCCGTACACCGTCGTCGCCGACTGGACCCAACAGGGCCGGCTCGCGGCAACGGATATGGTGCGCCCGACGGGCACCAAGCTCGCCTGGGTCACGGTCGGCGAACACGAATTACTCGCGGACTACATTCCCCGCGCGGTCGCCACCAAGCAAGTCGTTGCCGAGCCGGCGGTCGCGCTGGCCGCGACTGACGCACTGAATTTGCCAGAAGTCTCAGCGGATTCGCCAACTCCTCCGACCGAGCAGCGCGTCCAACTGCCGGACCCCGAACCCCCTCCGCGTCGATCGCGCGCTTACGAAGACGATGAAGTCGACATGATCCCGCTGATCGACATCAGCATGGTGCTGCTCGTTTTCTTTATCATGATTCAGGCCGCGGGCGCACTTGCGCCGGTGGACGTTCCCGAAATGAGTTACGCGGGTCAACTCTCGGCTGACCCGGATGCGATCACGATCACGATTGAAAAACTGAATACTGAGGACGTGTACTATTCGGTTCGCGTCGGCCAGGCGAATCCGAAGGCGACCCACGACAAGCTCCCGACACCCGAAGCGGCCATAGCAGCGCTGAAGGATGCGCTTGTGGGGGTGACACGCCCGCCGGAAGTGCGGATCGCTTGCCGGAAGGAGCTACCTCGCGAGCGCGTCTACGAGATTCGCCGGATGCTCGAACCGCTCCGCAAGGACGGAATGATTCACTCCACCGTGGCCACTGTCGTCGAAGCCGCAGAAGGAAAGTAGCCCGCCGACGCTTTCTGAGCCGCGACCGTCAGGGAGCGGAACGTAGGCGACAAAACAGAATCGCTCCCTGACGGTCGCGGCTCCGATTTGTGCCGCGCGGCAGGCGGCACCTACTTCCGGCGAGAATCCATGTTCGACTGGCAAGTCCGAAAAGAAGGTTCGCCAGACACCTACTCGCTTCCGAGCGATGCCGAGGTGCTCGCGGGCTTGCGCGATGGGAACTTTGTCCCCACCGACGAGGTGAAAGGGCCTCTTGACGCTGAGTGGCTTCCGATTGAAGAACACCCGCGCTTTGCCGCAGCGGCAGAGGATATCGACCAGCCACCAAGCGAGATGGTGGACGAGATGCACCTCGACATGAACCCGCTGATTGACGTGTGTCTGGTGCTGCTGATCTTTTTCATCCTCACAATCACCTACGCTTCGCTTGAACGAGCCATTGATGTGCCCGAAGACGTTTCGGAAGAGAAGGCCGCGGTGAGAGTGAACCCGAAGGACATCAAGGACCGCGTCTTCAAGGTGATCGTGAGGATGGACGGCGAGCGGCCGGTCATCAAGATTGAGGGGAAGGAAGTGCCTCCAGACAAGGAGAAGATCTTCCGGGAGATGGAGAATGTCATCAATACGACCGGCCGAAAGGAAATGCTGCTCGACATCGACAGGCATGTGCCGTGGGGCATCGAGACGGACATCCTCGACGCCGCGAAGGGGAACAAAGTTCACAGCATTTTGAACAACCAAAACCGGCGGTGACTGTCATTCCGCGAACAGCGCGCGAATCGGCTTTCCGCCGTCGGTGATGGGCACCGGCCGCGGGCCATCGTGCAGTTCCTTCGCTGGGTCGATCCCAAGCGCGGTGTGAATGGTCGCGTGGAAGTCCGGGATCGAAACGGGGTTCTCCACAATCGTCTTGCTCAAGTCATCCGTCACACCGAACGCGCCGCGGTGCTTCAACCCGCCACCCGCGAGCACCAGAGTGAATGTTGTTCCCTGGTGTCCACGACCACCGCCGCCATCGAACTCCGGCGGTCGACCGAACTCGGTTGCAATCACGATCAGCGTTGAATCGAGCCGCTTCCGCGCTTCGAGATCGGTGATGAGTCCCGTCAGCGCGGTGTCCATCTCTTGAATCAGCAGGTGCTGTTTGTCGATGCCGTCGTTGTGAACGTCCCAGCCGGTGCCGTTGAGGAAGTTCAAGTTGTGAGACACTTCAATGAAGCGCACGCCTGCTTCGACCAAGCGCCGAGCGAGTAAGCACCGCTGACCGAACTCGCCTCCGTAGAGAGCGCGAACCTTCGGCGGCTCCGTCTTCAAGTCAAAGTGCTTCAGGAACGATGGCCCCGCGAGCCTCAGAGCTTCGGCTTGAGCTGATTCATACTCGGCTGCCGTTGAGCCGGCCGGGTTTGCGCCTCCGATTGCTTCGAGCAACTTCTTACGTTCTTCAGCGCGCTTCTCATCGACATCCGCGGGTCGTGTGAATCCAGCAGGGCCAGCGTTTGTGTCCGTGAGGTACACGAAACCCGCCTTCGAGCCAAGAAAGCCCGGCCCGCGGCTCACGTTCGGATAGCCGATCAGGATGTACGCCGGGACATCCTTCGCGGCTGATCCGCGTTCGTGAGCGACAATCGAGCCGATGGACGGATACACAACGTTTCCGCTCGTGACTCGGCCGGTGTGAACGAGATTGGTTGCGAATGCGTGTTCGTCGATGACCTTGTGGTTCACCGTGCGAACCGCAGTGATGCGGTCCATCATGTCCGC
>JAKEEV010000719.1 GCA_022616395.1 Planctomycetia bacterium
ACGCTTCCGGCTCCGATGAAAACCCAAAAACCCGTCGCTCACGCTTCCGGCTCCGATGAAAACCCAAAAACCCGTCGCTCACGCTTCCGGCTCTGATTGCGGCTTACGATCGCTTCTCGGCGACGCGGTAGAGTTCCACCGTGCCGGTTGCAGTGCCCTTGGCCAGATACCGGCCGTCGGGAGTCAGAGCCACGGTCGTCGCCGGGTCTCCCGGCACTTCCCACCCGCGAAACGCCTTACCGTTTCGGAGATCCCAGTTAATCACCTGCGAATTGCTATCGACACTGACGAGCATCCCCGAGTCTGGAGTGATCCACACCAGCCGAACCGTGCTCGAATGCCCCTTGAGTTCGGCGCGGATTGTGGGAGTAACGGCCGTGGGGTCCCACAGACGAATCACGCTGTCCTGACACGCCGTCGCGAGCATTCTGCCATCGGTGGAGAAGGCCACCGAGTCCACTTCGCTGTCGTGCGTCAATGCAGCGCGCTCCCAGGATCGGATTCGGCTCAATGTCCACAGGCGGACAACCGCGTCCTCCCCGCCGGTTGCGATTCCTCGTCCATCAGAGGCGAACGCCAGAGACGTGATGGGCTTGGTGTGACCCAGAAGCAAGACCCGGGCTTCTCCCGTGGTGCCGGGAGTCAATTCCCAGACCCGCAGCGTCCGGTCTTCGCCAGCTCCGGCCACCTGTTTGCAATCAGACGAGAACCCGAGGGCATTGACCGACCCTCTCGCACCCCGGAGGATCGCGGTCTCGCGCGGGGTTTTATCGGACACGTCGAAGAGCCAGATCAGCCCGTTGAGAGCACCAGAACCCGCGGCCAGAGTGCGGGTGTCGGGTGAGAAGGCGAGCGAATCGAAGCGGTCGCCGTGTTTGCGAATCACGGCTCGTTCGCCGGGCTTGCTGCGGGCAACATCCCAGATGCGCGCGGTTCCATCCCGGCTACCGGAAGCCAGCAGGCAGCGGTCGGCACTGAACGTCAGAGTGGTCACGACATCGCTGTGACCTTTGAGAGTGGCAACCAGCTTGGCCGGGCTGGTGGGCCATGCGGGGCCAGTGGTGGGCTTGCGCGGGTCCATTATCACGACCTCGACCTTACCAATTCGTAGGACGGGGGCTTCCAGCCTGTCTCTTTCGTAGGACAGGCATCTTGCCTGTCATTGCTTCAGACAGGCTCGAAGCCTGTCCTACATCAGTTACTCCCCCACACCCACGGCTGGTCGGGGATCTTCGTACCGGGTGGGATGGTCAAGCCGAATCGCTGGGCGAGTATCTCCGGCAATTCGTTATCGGTGACGAGGCGAGTTTCGCTCCCCGTTCCGCGTTCAATCGTGAACTCCCGGTTTCGGAGCAGGTATCGAGCTTCGGGCGTCGGGAGCTGAGCAACGAGTGTGCGGGTGAACGGCGAATCCGGGTGTGTCGAAACGTAGTGGTTCGCCACCACGAAATCGACGAACTCCTGCGGTTCCCGTGTGAAGATGTAGAAATCTTGCCACTCGCCGAGTTGTTTGGCCTGCAATACCAGCGCGTTATTCTCCTCACGCAGCCGATACATCCAGAAGAACTGTTTCTGTTCCACATCCGCGACCAGTCGCAGAGGCAGAAGCGGCCCGCTGCCTCCAAACCCGACATCCGCGAGATACGGGCCGCTTTCGGTCTCCACTCTCAGGAGCATGTGCGTGCGTGCGAGGAGTCGAGTTGTGCGGTAGCGAACGCGTGCGGCGAGCCGGGTCACGTGGAAGCCGAGTGTCTCCAGCGCTGAGGCGAAGAGCAAATTCTGCTCGAAGCAGTACCCACCTCTGCGCCCGAGAACGAGCTTCTGCTGAAGGCTCTCCAGGTCCAGGCGAATCGGCCGACTGAGCAACACGTCGAGATTTTCAAAAGGAATGTGCGTGGCGTGGGCGAGGTGCAACTCGGCCAGCCCGGCGGATGTCGGGTCGGGGCGAGTGGGCATCCCAAGCCGGTCGAGATACGCGCAGAGATCGAGGTCGGTCGCCATGGCGCACTGAGTATAGCACGCGCGAAGCGGTTACTCATGTTGCCGGTTCGCCTGCGAGGGGGACACCATCCTGAGTTGCAGGAATAGTCACTGGCAACGTGGAGCCGGGTCGTTCTAATCAAATCCAGATAGCCAAGATTGCCAACATTGCCACATATCCCCTCTGGCAACCTTGACCACTCAGGAAGGAAGAGTTTCTGGTAACAGCGGGGGTTGACCCGGCCGTCGAGGGCCGGCTGGTTGATTCCACTGCCAGATTCCCTGACTCACCCGACCGTGAGTTGCCCTTGCACGCATTTTTCGGTCAGAGGATAATCTGAAGGTGTGCCACGAACATGGAGGTTCCGGCAATGATTATTTCCGATCCTTCCGTTCTGCTTTCCGAAGCGCCAAAGATTGACATCTCCGAAGCCCGCTGGGCAATCGAGTATTTGTCGCTGATGATTGAGAAGCTCGGCCCGGAATCGCCGGTGAGTCTAGTATTGATGCAGGCCCGCCGCGAACTGGCAAGCCTGGTGCAAAGTCCCAGCGGCACCGTCATCGGCCCGCTGCGCATCGCGGCGTGAAACTTGTCGGAGCCGGAAGCGTCAGCGACGGTGCTTGAATCGGAGCCGGAAGC